>NZ_JBALMO010000215.1:692-5549 GCF_036963345.1 Bacillus sp. JJ722 | reverse complement strand
TAGGCGTTGGGTGCTCGGAGCTGGACGTTGAATCACTCTATTTAAAGTAATCAACAACGGATTATTTTATAAATTCCTAAAAAAACAAAACTACCCTCCACAATTTTGCGAAGGATAGTTATGCCTAAATTATGCGTTTACTTTTAATTTTTTTAATTCTTCAGTTAACATCGGAACTACTTCGAATAAGTCTCCAACAATTCCGTAATCCGCAACTTTGAAGATGTTTGCTTCTGGATCTTTGTTGATTGCAACGATTACTTTACTGTTAGACATTCCTGCTAAATGTTGAATAGCTCCCGAAATTCCACACGCTATGTACAAATCAGGTGTTACAACTTTACCGGTTTGTCCAATCTGTAATGAATAATCGCAATACTCTGCATCACAAGCTCCACGAGAAGCACCAATTGCGCCGCCAAGTACATTCGCTAATTCTTTTAAAGGTTCAAATCCTTCTTCGCTTTTCACACCACGACCACCAGCAACTACAACTTTGGCTTCTGATAAATCTACACCCTCAGTTGCTTTACGAACAACCTCTTTAATAACCGTACGTAAATCTTTAATTTCTGCAGATAATGATGTAACATCTCCTGAACGAGACTCGTCTTTTAGTAACGGAGCAATGTTATTTGGACGAATTGTCGCAAAGACTAAACCGTCAGTAACGATTTTCTTTTCAAATGCCTTACCTGAATAGATTGGACGAGTAAATACTAGATTTCCACCAACAACTTCAAGAGAAGTTACATCAGAAATTAAACCTGAATTTAACTTACCAGCAATTCTAGGTGCTAAATCTTTACCCAAAGCTGTATGCCCAATAATAATTCCCTCTGGACTTTCAGCATCAACTACCTGTAATAATGCTTGAGCAAATCCGTCAGAAGTATATTGACTTAAACTAGCATTTTCAACTGTTACAACGCGGTCTGCGCCATATTGAATGAATTCATTACCTAAAGATTGTACAGATTCACCGATTAATACACCAACTACTTCTCCACCTTCAGAAGCAACTTTTGCTGCAGCAGCTGCTTCAAAAGAAACATTACGTAGAGCACTATCACGAACTTCACCTAAGACAAGAATTTTTCTAGCCATCTATTTTGACCTCCTATTATCTAACTTGTTGGATTTAAATTACTTTTGCTTCTTTGTGTAACAGACTTACTAGCTCAGATACTTGATCTTTCAAATCGCCTTCAAGAACTTTTCCGCCTTCTTTTGCAGCAGGTAAGAAAATTTCAATCGTTTTTGTTTTCGCTTCTACATCATCTTCTTCAAGATCTAAATCATCTAATTCTAGTTCTTCTAACGGTTTCTTCTTCGCTTTCATAATTCCTGGTAGAGATGGATAACGCGGTTCATTTAAACCTTGTTGAGCTGTTACTAGTAGCGGAAGGCTTGTCTCAATAACTTCGGAGTCCCCTTCAACGTCACGGACAACGCTTACATTTGTTCCATCAATATCAAGTTTTGTAATAGTTGTGATATAAGGAATGTTTAAATTCTCAGCTACACGAGGCCCTACTTGTCCAGATCCGCTATCAATTGCAACGTTTCCAGCAATAATAAGGTCTGCTTCTTTATCTTTTAAGTAAGCTGATAGAATTGTTGATGTTGTGAATTGATCTCCATCTTCTACATCATCTTCAACGTTGATTAGAACCGCTTTGTCAGCTCCCATTGCTAGAGCTGTGCGAAGTTGCTTCTCTGCTTCTTCAGTTCCTACTGAAACAACAGTCACTTCTCCACCATGAGCATCTCTTACAACGATGGCTTCTTCAACTGCATACTCATCGTATGGATTAATGATGAACTCAGCACCCTCTTCATTGATTTTCCCATTAGAAAGTGTAATCTTTTCTTCTGTGTCAAAAGTTCTTTTTAATAAAACATAAATGTTCATTGCTTAACCTCCTGTATTTTTAATTATGAAAATTTAGAATATTATACACATAATTATTTCCCTATAAATTGAGGCTGTCTCTTCTCAATAAAAGCGGATATACCTTCTTTAGCATCTTCTGAAACAAATATTTCACCAAATGATTCTGATTCTTTCTGAACACCTTTATAGTACTGTTCATGTTTTGAATAGTTTAATAATTCAATAGTTTTCTTAAGTGCAAGAGGACTCTTAGCTGCTATTTTACTAGCAAGCTTTTGAACAGCATCTTGAAGTTCATCTTCGCCAAATGCTGCATTTGCTAGACCCCATTGAACCGCTTCTTTACCTGAGATTGGTTCACTAGTAAATAACATTTCTGCCGCCTTAGCTGCACCTACTAAACGCGGTAAACGCTGTGTTCCAGCAAAACCAGGAACTAGTCCTAATTGTAATTCTGGTAGCCCTATCTTAGCTGTCTCTGTTACAAAACGAATGTGACAAGCCATTGCTAGCTCTAAGCCACCACCAAGTGCTGCTCCATGAATAGAAGCGATAATTGGTTTTGAGAACTGTTCCATTCTTTCGAACAAATTCTGTCCTCTAGCAGCAAGCTTTGAAAATTCTTCACCAGAAGAAATAGTTGTGAATTCTTTAATATCAGCTCCAGCTGAAAAGAATCTTCCTTCACCTTGAATCACAATTACACGTACTTGATTGTCATCTTCTAAAACATCTAGAACTGACGCCAACTCTTGCAAAACTTGAGATGATAGCGCATTGGCTGGTGGGCTATTCAACATAATCGTTGCCACATTCGCCTCAATGCTATAAGACATTAATTGCATCCAATTCCTCCTTTATTCATAGTGCAATTCTTATTATACAATATTAAGTATATAATCAAGTGTTTAACAATTCAAAACTTTTCGAAAAAAGGGCAACAAAAAATTTGATGCCCTTTCACATTCTATTCACTTTTTCCTTGTGAAAGCCCTGCAATAAATAGGGTATGTACCTGATGAGATAATTTTCGAAGGTCGTATTTTTGTTCATTCATTACCCAAGTTGTTACTATTTCATCAAGCGTACCAAAAATCATTTGTCTTGCTAGTTTATAATTTAAGTCTTTCTTAAATTCTCCACTTTCGATACCTTCTTGAAGAATGCTGTCTACGACAATTAAGTATCGTTTTAGTACTGCATTGATTTTTAGACGAAGATCTTTGCTGGATTGTCTCAATTCTAGCTGTGTAACTATGGCAAGATTTGAATCGCTAGATAACATTTCAAAATGCTTTTCAACTAACAAAGCTAGCTTTTGAGAAGCAGTTTGTTTACCTTTTAATTCACCTTCGATTTTCTCAACAATCTCTCCCATTTTCTCTTGAAAAACAGAAATTAGAATGTCTTCTTTGTTCTTGAAGTATAAATAAATTGTTCCGTCTGCTACACCTGCTTGTTTCGCAATTTTTGAAACTTGAGCATGATGATAACCATGCTGCGCGATGACAATTACTGCAGCTTCGATAATTTGTTTATACTTCGGTTTATTTTTCTTCAAAATGTCCTTCCCCTTTCAGAGAAATGAATGAATAACCATTCATATTTTTATAATAGTATGCCCGCATAATGAAGTCAAGAAAAATGTTGAAAGGAGAAGGTCTATATCTTCAATTATTCTTAATTATACGATGCTGTCACAAGCATGTCCAAAATAATGTTACGTAAGAGCAATAAAAGCAGCTCTTAACGTTTTTTTACGCTTGTTTTCTATTCTCATCCTCTGTTTTTTTCTTCTCTTCTTCTACTAAAGCTCTTCTTAAAATTTTTCCTACTGCTGTTTTGGGTAGCTCACTTCGAAATTCATATATTCTCGGAACTTTATATGCGGCTAAATGCTTACGAGTAAACTCATTCAACTCTTCTTCTGTAATACTCGTTCCTTCTTTCAAAACTACATAAGCTTTCACTGTTTCACCTCTATAAGGATCAGGAATACCAGCTACTACAGCTTCTTGTACATCTTCGTGTTCATATAACACTTCTTCTACTTCTCGCGGATAAATATTATATCCACCTGCAATAATCATATCTTTCTTTCGATCTACAATATAGAAATAACCTTTCTCATCCATATATCCTAAATCGCCTGTTAAAAACCAGCCATCTCTGAAAGCGCTCTCAGTATCTTCCGGTCTATTCCAATACCCTTTCATCACTTGAGGTCCCTTAACTGCAATCTCTCCCATTTCATTAGGAGGCAATGGCTCGCCTGTTTCCATTGATAATATTGCTGCTTCTGTATCAGGATATGGTACTCCAATACTTCCTCTTACTCTTTGTCCCCACAGGAAATTAGCATGTGTAACAGGGGATGTTTCTGTTAATCCATAACCTTCTACCAGTTTACCATTCGTTATATTCTCAAACTGTTCTTGTACCTCTACAGGTAAAGGTGCAGAACCACTCATGCATGAATCGATAGAAGATAGATCATATTTAGTAATATCTTTATGATTTAATAGTGCAATATAAATGGTTGGAGCCCCAGGAAACAACGTTGGGCGCTGTTTATGAATCGTTTTTAATGTAGTCGTAGGGTCAAACTTAGGTAATAAAATCATTCTATGTCCATCCATTACAGATAGAACGAGTACTGTAGTCATGCCATATACATGAAAAAATGGTAAAACGCCTAGTATGGATTCATGACCTTTTTTACATTTATACATCCATGCTTTACACATTGCTGTATTTGCAATCAAATTTCTGTGAGTAAGCATAACACCTTTCGGGAAACCCGTGGTACCACCTGTATATTGTAATAGTGCTAAATCCTCTTCAACATTTATCCTTAACGGTATTTCAATAGCATTGGATTCTTTTAAAATTTGTTTAAATAGGTGAGTAGAACCTTCATGATTCACATTTACTACGAGGCCATATTGCTTCTTTTGAAT
>NZ_JBALMO010000215.1:472-668 GCF_036963345.1 Bacillus sp. JJ722 | reverse complement strand
ATAAATCAGATTCTTCGGGAATGGTAAGTAATCTTTGATTGCGGTAACAATAATATGCTCTAAATCAGTATTATTTTTGACGGAGGAAACTCTCGGGAATAGAATATCTAGTGTAATAATGACTTTTGCACCAGAATCTTTCATTTGATATTCGACTTCTCTCTCCATATATAATGGATTCGTTTGGACAACAACT
>NZ_JBALMO010000215.1:0-438 GCF_036963345.1 Bacillus sp. JJ722 | reverse complement strand
CACCAGCGAATAATACACCAAAATATCCAATAACAGATTGCGGCGTATTAGGAAGCATAATGGCAACACGATCACCCTTTTCAATACCAAGCTTCTTTAAATAATTCGCAAGCTTTAATGCCGATTGATACAATTCATGATACGTAATTTCTTTCCCCATAAAATGTATGGCTGACTTCTCAGGTTGCTCTGCTGCTGCTTCTTTCAGATAATTCTGCAATGGTAATGTGCCATAATTCAACGTTTTCGGAATTTCATCAGGATATTGCTCTAGCCAAGGTTTATCCCCCATTAAAACGCCTCCTTTTAAATTAGTAACAATTCTCTTTTATTATAATATATGGAAGTTTTTGTGACAATTGCGAAATATCGTCACCGATCCTTTTGGATTGAAGACTTCGCTTCTTTTTTTACTCCAAATTAAAAAGGAGCCATGCG
>NZ_JBALMO010000214.1:0-16354 GCF_036963345.1 Bacillus sp. JJ722 | reverse complement strand
ATACTAAAAAATCTTTTAAAACTTTTGGATGCTTTGTTTTCATCAAATATCACCTCTGATTCTCCTATTTTATCACATTAAAAGGTTCCCAAATGTATATTTGGGAACCTTTTTTAAAAATTGTTAGCAAATCTGCTAGAATGTCTGATTAAATTTGTTGAAAAATCAAAAACACTAAACTAATAAGACGGTAAGTTGTTTTCTATGTTGAACATGGCGTGTCGCTCAGGATCTCTCAGACGAAATTAGAAATAGATTTGTAGTACCTTATAAATCATAATTTTTATCAAACTTTATAATAAAAAACTGTTAAACATATTTTCCATGAATAATATGTTTAACAGTTGTAATAATAGTAACCCCACAAGATGGTACATTATCATGTAAACCATTTTCGTTTACACTACTGTCACCAACTCTTTTTTATACCAGTTAGGAACAATACACTTAAAATTATTATGGTCTTTTATAACATCAAGAGAATATTCTAAAAGCAGATCAAATTGTTCTTGGCTTCTTTTTTTACCCCATACAAGAGCTGAAACAATATGAATGGCACTGTATAATGTATATAGTTCCCAAAAAGATTTATTTATCTTTTGCTTTTCATGATAACCATCAATAATACCTTTTGTAAACTCAATGCTTATGCGTTTCGAAAAGAAACCTAATTTTTGTAAATCATGAATAGGGTCACCCCAGTCCATTCTTTGAAAATCGATAATACCCGAGAAACTTTTATTATGTATCAAGATATTTGATGGATGAAAATCATCATGTTGAAACTTGTTTGGTCTTTCTTTCATCAATATTTCATTCTCTTTTATATAGGTTTCAATCATCTCCTTAATACTATCATCTACTTCTACTGTCTTTAATTCCATTAAGTATTTATCACTTTTTTCCTTTTTTAAATAATACCATGATGGATAATTTAAAGGTGCTGACAAGTTATGTAGTTTCTTCAACTCTTTTCCTGCTAAAAATCCTGCCGTGTATTGATCTTTCTCGCTTAATTCACACAAAGCGATCTCTGCATCATCTCCTTGTATATATGTGAGAACCATATAAGCCTTATTAATCTTTGCTAATTTAGCAAAGTGTAAACCTTTTGGTATATAACTTGAATACGTGGCTAATTGATTTATAGTATCGAATTCTTCTTTTCTTTTACTAAATTCTTCAATAGGAAAATCCTTAGAAGGTATTTATTATCAATTACATACTTCTCATCATGTGAAAATCCTTTGTTTACTTCAATAATTGAATGCGCATCTTTTAAATAGGGGATCTTTTCCTTTATATAATTATCCATTAAATCACGTCCCAACATTTCGAATAATCTAACATAGTTCTTGTATTGTAGAATAATTTTGTGCAGGTTACAATCTTGTATTTTACTAAAATCCTAAAAGGAAAAATATAGTGTGTTGCTGAGAAGCTCTCAGGCGAAATTAGAAATTGTTTTATAGATATTAGGTATGGTTATTCGAAATGTGTAGCGTCAGGAAAATGCGGATTTACAACGGTTAAATTTTTTTATCATAAAAAATCCCGACATATCTAATGATAGTAAGATACGTCGGGATTTTAATTTTAGGTATACAACCATTCAAAATTACTATAATTGTTCAATATTTATTTTTTAAGCAGTTCCACTTCACCAATTCCCTCTACAATTAGTTTTAGCTTTTTGGCATTGTTATAAGATGTTATTGGAAAGTTCGTTGAAATAATCGTCATTATTTTTTATATCCCTACTAAACCCACTATCTGAATAATATTCATTCCCATTTTCATCTATGATTTTCATACGATGTGCAAAATTATTTTCATCTTCATATGTCCCATCTAATGAAAATGTTAGATTTAATGATGTTGGATTTGCAGTGGCTGTAGAAACTTTGAGAATAGATTGTTGATCGTACATGACATATTCAATAGTCAAATTTTCTTTTGTATTATTTAAGTTGGCTACTGACAGTTCCCATTTTCCATCCATTTTCTTGATTTTCCTCTCCGAACCATAAAATAGATTGATACTTTCCACTTCTATTACAGCATCTTTTAATGTAGGAATAATTCCTTTATGAGATTCCATTAATACATCAAATTGAACTTTTCCCGTTTTTGTGTCCAAGATAGGATTATGGTATTCAAGGACAGACATATATTGGTTATTTCCTTTTAAGGGTTTTGTATCTGGAATAAATTCTTCAATGTATTCCCCGTCTCCATTCTTTAACCGATAATCCATTGAAATTTCTTCAACATTATTTAGGACTGTTGGATCCTTAAATACTAACTGAAAGCTCATTCCTATTTTATTAGCGTCTAAAAAATGACGCTCTAGTGTTATATTAATATTCTGATCGGTAGCTGTACTATTATTTTCTTGTGTAAACCCATTATTTACGGCTTGTTCTACACCTTCATCTCCAAAGTTAAAGAATTGATTAATACCAGCCATTACATGTTCATTTGTAAGGACGACACCAGTTACGATAAGACTGCAAGCAGCTGCTGCTACTCTATTCCAAATCAAATTGGCTTTTTTCTTCTTTGATTTAGCACGAATAATATCATAGGATTGATCTAAAGAGTGCCTTACCTTAATAGGTATTTCCTTCTTTTCATTCATCATCTGATTAAACTCTTTTTCGAAGCTATTTTTCATAGACCATCACTCCCTCATTTTTATAATAGTTATTTCGCAAGATCGACTTTGCCCTAGAAAGTCTGGATTTAATCGTCCCTTCAGGCTCTTTTAAAAACTGACTAATTTCTTTAACATTCAATCCAACAATATAGTACAAAATAAGCGCTAACCTATAGACTTCATTTAAACTATTAAGCGCATCCTCTAACTCGATTTTCTGAAATTCATCATTTCCTTTTTCCGAGAATAAATGCTCATTAAACACCGAAACGTTTTTATTCTTATTGAGCAAGCTGTTACATTTATTTGTTAAGATTTCACAAATCCAAGTATTAAAGTACTCCTCATTTTTTAGAGTATGTAATTTTTCATATGCAGATATAATAGCATCCTGCATAGCATCAGCTACATCTTCATCATTGTTTAATAATCTACTTGCTGTGCGGAATAATACATCTTCATATTGCTTTACAAGTGAAACGAATGCTTCTCCATCTCCTTTTTTTGCCTTTTTGACCAAGGCTTTTAGTGATCCCATTCAGGCACCCCCTTACTAGTTATTTTGTTTTTCAAATATTAGATATGGGAGACTATCAATTGGTTGCATTGAATGAAATGATTTTATAAATCTCATAATATTTTTATTGTGTAGTTATAAAATAATTTTATCATCATTTCAAGATCGCCCTAACTGATAGACACAATATCAGTTGTAAAAAGAATATAATAAGGTATAATGAAAATAAGAAATCAATATAATAAAAAAGACCGCTCAGTGTCTCACCACTAAACGGTCTGCAATAGAAGATTCCCTTCAAGGGGGTCAGGTACAATAAGAGCGAAATAATCCACTTCCTATCGAGCGGCTAACTCAAGGGTGGATTATTTTTTTTGGTTAAATGACAAAATCGCAACAATTAAACTAGCGAAAGCAAATGTCATCATCATTGCTTCAAAAACTGTCATGCAGCATCACCCCCTTTACTTGGAAGTGTGCTGACCACCCTTGAGAAAACCTATTCTATTGCTATTTTAATTATACCACAAACAAGAATATATGTTCGTATTTTTTTATCATTATACTAGTAATAAAATTAATAATAGAAGAATGTAAAAAACAAGCTTTGATAGCAAATACCAGAGCTTGTTTTCGTTTAAGAATTTTTAAAATAATTTGTTGTTGATCACATTGAAATAGAGTGTTTTTCCGTCCAGCTCCGAGCACCCAACGCCTAGTGAACGGGTGCTCTCCACTCTTGGATCTTACATCGGTCGGTCCAGGCGATATAAATTGGCATAACGGATGTTATCTTTCAATAAATCCTCATGCGTTCCTTCCATTTGGATATGTCCATTTTCCAAAAATATTATTCGGTTTACCTCTTCAACACCGACTAAATGGTGAGTAATCCATAAGACTGTTTTTCCTTGTAGTGTTTTGAAGATCGTATTTAATAAATTTCTTTCTGTAATGGCATCAAGTCCAACTGTTGGTTCATCTAGTATAACAATTGGTGTTTTTTGTAATAAAATACGAGCTAATGCGATTCGTTGACGTTCTCCACCAGAGAATCGTCCTCCTAATTCACGCATTCTAGTATGATACCCTTCAGGTAAAGAGCTAATATAATCATGCATGTTGACTTGTTTAGCCGCTTCAATTACTTCTCCATCTGTTGCATTTGGATTACCAAGACGTATATTGTTCATTACTGTGGAGTCAAATAAATGTGGCTTTTGCTGTAAAACTGAAATCAATTGACTAATGTCTTCTTTAACTTCAGAAACGGGTATATCATTGATATTGATTTGTCCATTTGTTGTCGTCAATGAGCCTAACAATAGTTTGGCAATTGTACTTTTACCAGCACCACTTCTTCCAAGCAACGCAACACGTTCTCCTTGTTTCAACTGAATTGATACATTTTCAAGTATAGCTTTCGTTTCTTCATTATATGAAAAAGTAACACTCTTCATAGCAACAGTAACACTTCTGGAGCTAAGTATTGCTTGTACGTTTTCTTTATTTGAGTTTTCTTCCCCGTCATTTGCATCATTTATTTGATTCAATCTTGATAATGAATTCTCATAACTAGGAAGAGAACTGATTGCATCAGGTAGTGGCGCAATTGCTTCAAGTATTGGAAATGCAACTAGTACAAAGGCTGCAATCCATATGTGACTAAATACTCCTGTCTCTACACTATAACTTGCAAAACAAATCATACTAACGAGTAAAATAGTAAAGACGAATTGAAGCAATAAGTTTCGACTGCGGCTGAATCGAGCTGTTTGATCTTCTAATTCATCTTGATGCTTTTCTTGTTCTTCATAGCTTTTCAAGAAGTCTTCATGTCTACCGCTTATTCTCCAATCACTAATTCCCATGACTGCATCAGCTAAAGTACGGTATAAATTGTTACGAGATTCTTTCATTTGTTCTTGCCTTGCTCTCGTTACCAGTAAAGATACAAGTGGAAACAACACAATCAAAACGAAAAGAATTAATAACATGAACAGTGCAAAAGGAATGGAGAAGAAACCTAATGCTAAAATGCTGATTACATATAAGATAGTCGCAACAATACTTGGGAAAATCGTCTGCAAGTATAAATTTTGCATGTGCTCTAAGTCATCGGCTAATACGCCAAGTAAATCTCCTGTTGAATAACGAGATTTTAAGACTAATGCTTGTTTCTCTAATCGTTGATATAATCTAACACGCATGGATGATAAAAACTTTAAAACTACATTATGACTTGTTAAGCGTTCTAAATAGCTAAAGACAGGACGAGCTATACCAAATGTACGAACAAGTACAATTGGTATATAAACCATCAATATATTTTCCGGCACTGTAGCTGATTTCGAGATTAAATGACCGGAAGTGAACATTAAGGCACTTGCGCTAATAAATGTTAAAGTACCAAGGAGAAGTACAAGACATAGCAATCGTTTGTTTTGCTTTACATATGGTATAACCCATGAAGTATACAGTACACGATTCACAATACGATTTTTATTTGTCATGCTGCTCCCCCGTTCCGTTCATTTGTGCTTGAATTAATTGATAGTAATATCCTTTTGTATTAACAAGTTCTTCATGTGCTCCCACTTCTACAATCTTTCCGTGATCAAGTACAATAATTTGATCCATTTCCATCATCCAATGAAGCCTATGGGTAGCAAAGAAAACGAGTCGATTTTCAAATAATGGTAACATATTATTTTTAAGCTCCCACTCTGTTTCGATGTCTAAATGAGCAGTTGGTTCATCAAACAAAAGAATTTTACGCTTATCATCTAGAAAAGCACGTGCTAATGCTATCCTTTGTTCTTGTCCTCCACTTAAAATTCGACCACTTTCTCCAATTTGCTCCTCATATCCATTTGGTAATGTAGAGATTACTTCTGATAAGCCAGATCTTTCACTCGCTTTTTCAATATCTTCTGATGTTGCATTCGGAGTATAGAAGGAGATGTTATTTGCTACTGTATTATGAAAGATATAAGGATGTTGTGGAATATAAAGTAGTTGTTCTTGCCAACTTTGTTCGCTAAAATCAGTAAGGACCTCACCATTTACTTTAATAGAAGCAGAATTTGGCTCACTAAATCCACCAAGAATATTAATCAATGTTGATTTTCCGGAACCACTCGCTCCTATGATTCCTATTTTTCCATATCCATTCCAAGAGAATGATAGGTCCTTCAGTGTTGACTCGTGTGCATCAGGGTGTCTGAATGTTAAGTTCGATACACTTATTTCTGAATTGTCATTCCAACTTCCTAATTCAATAGATTTCGTTTGTTCTTTATCTGGTAAATTAACGACTCTACTAATTGCTTGGAAAGCATTCTTACCATCAAGTGTTGCATGGTAATCTGTTCCGAACTCACGAATAGGAACAAAATATTCGGGTGCTAAAATCAACACTGTAAGTGCTGGTAGTAAAAACATATTTTCATCTATTAATCCCAAGCCTAAAAACAATGCTATGATAGCCACTGATAAACTAGAGAAGAAATCAAGTGCAAAAGTTGACAAGAAGGCGTATCTCAATGTTCCCATAGTGGATTTACGATAATTTTCACTTACTTTTTCAATGTTACGATCGTATCGTTTACTTAATCCTAATAAACGTAGTGTTTCTAATCCACGTAAAGAATCAACGAAGTGATTAGATAACAGTTGATGAGATTCATATTGCGCATCTGCTTTCTTCTTGGCTGCAATTCCTAGTATAATCATAAAAATAATTAGCGTCGGTAAGACGAGCAATAGAATTATCCCAGAGCGAACATCTAATGTTAAAGTATACACAAAAATCATAATCGGAATAATAATCATATTCATTACTTTAGGAAGAAACAGTTTAATATACGTTTCTAGTTGTGACACACCTTCTAAAGCCATCGTAACTAAATGTCCCGTTCCTTCTTGTTCCGTAATATTTGGTCCTAGTTTAAATAACTTATTTGTGAACTCCTGACGAATCATTGAACCCGTTTTTGTTGCATATGTATGTATTCGATTATCTCTCCAAAAGATAATGACCTGTTTTGCTAAATAAAAAGTCACAAACAAAAGGATAGGAAGAAGCTGTAAAGACAGCTTCTCCCCATTAAAAAGATTTGTGACTGTAATAGCCAAATATTTAGCTTGGAATATGATTGACACTCCTTGCAAAATAGCCATAACCGTCAGGAAAGTCATAATCCTTTTAAATCCATTTAATTGTAATAATGATTTATCGATCATTTATAACTCACCGTTTCTTTGTCGCTAACACGTTTACGGAAAATATAGTAGCTCCAGATTTGGTATCCTAAAACGAATGGCAATAATGTTAGAGCAATTTTAGTCATAACTGACAATGTATATTGACCACTAGCAGCATTAGTTATAGTTAAATTAAACGCTGGATCAGTAGAACTAATCATTATCCTTGGGAATAATCCAACAAATAACATACTAACTGTCAGTACAATCGTTAAACCTGACATTGTAAATGCCCATCCCTCTTTTCGTTTATTCGCAAGCACAAAACCAAGTACAGCAGTTAAAACAATAGAAACAAGAAATACTGGTGTTGCTAATGGACGAGCGGTGAATAAATCTGTCTCTGTATATGTTAATACGGCGAATGCTACTAATCCTACGAATAAAATAATATATACTTTATTTAATAGTTTTATTGCTCGGTCATGAACATTTCCCATCGTTCTTAAACCGATGAATGTTAGACCATGAATCAATGATAATAATACTACTGCAACGCCACCTACAACAGAATACACATTTACATAATCAGTGAAGGTTCCCCATAATGTCATTGTTTCATCAATAGGCATACCTTGTACTAAGCTTGTAAATAGAACACCTAAAATAAATGGAGCACCTACACTACCGATAAAAATTAACCAATGCCAAAAATTATTCCATTTGCTATTTAAAGCATGATGACTATATTCTATACCAACCCCACGTGCAATTAAACAAAGTAAGAAGAAAACAAATGGTATATAGTATCCACTAAACATTGTTGCGTACCAGTGAGGGAATGCTGCAAAAATAGCTCCACCAGCAGTTATTAACCAAACTTCATTTCCATCCCAAAAAGGTCCAATCGTTTTCAATAATTGATTACGCTCTGCTTCATTTTTCGCAATAAGACGCGTTGACATTCCAACACCAAAATCAAAACCTTCAAGAAAGAAGAACCCAACAAATAGCACGGCGATAAGAATAAACCAAAGTTCATTTAAGGTCATTGTTGAAACGCCTCCTTATTTAGTAACTCAACACTATCATCTTTGATTTCAGGAGGGTATGGCCCTTTTTTCACTACTTTTGTTACCATATAAACCATGATAATTCCTAAAATTAAGTAAGAACCACAAAATACAATGATTGAGAAAAGTAGTGAGCCGGCTGATACATTCGGCGATACAGATTGAGCTGTAGTATATAATCCCATTACTGTCCATGGTTGACGGCCGATTTCAGTCATAATCCAACCTGCTGTATTAGCGATAAATGGTAAAGAAATAGATGCTACCATTGCTTTTAATAGCCAACGTTGTTTGACAATTGCTTCTCGTTTCATGAAAATCATACCTAGAATTGACAATATAATCATTAATCCACCAAAGGCAGCCATGATTCTAAAGCTCCAATATACACTTTCAACATGAGGAATATAATTAACACCTTCCCCATATTCTTTTTCATACTTAGCTTGTAATGTTTTCATACCTTCTACAGATCCGTCGAATTTATTATAAGCTAAGAAACTTAACAAATATGGGATTTCAATTGACCATTCATTTTTCATTTCCTCTGGATTTAAATCAGCAATTAATGACCAAGAAGCAGGGTCTCCACTGTCTTCCCATAATCCTTCACTTGCAGCCATTTTCATTGGTTGTGTTTCCATTAAATATTGGGCTTGTGAGTGACCGCTTACTGCAATTCCAATACCAGTAATAAGTGAAATAATCATCGCAATTTTGAATGATTTATGGAAAAAGTCAATATTTCGTTTTTTCAATAGATTATAAGCACTTATACCACCGACAAGTAAAGCTCCTGTTGCTAATGCTCCAAATAGTACGTGAGGGTATTCAACTAGTAATTGACCATTTGTAGCTAGTGCCATGAAATCATTTAGTACAGGTTTACCATCAACGATTTCAATTCCTACTGGGTGCTGCATGAATGCATTAGCTGCTAAAATCCAAAGTGCAGATAGCATCGTGCCAATTGATACCATCCACGCAGAAAATGCCATTACCCATTTCGGTAACTTTTCTCGTCCAAAAATCCAAATACCAATAAACGTAGATTCAATAAAGAATGCTAATAATGCTTCAATAGCTAACGGTGCTCCAAATACATCTCCTACAAAACGAGAGTATTCTGACCAGTTCATGCCAAATTGGAATTCTTGTAAAATCCCGGTTACGACACCAATAGCGAATGAGAGTAAAAATATCTTCCCCCAAAACTTAGACATGTCTAGATAAACTTGTTTCTTCTTAACAACATAAAGTGTTTCCATAATTGCTACGATAAAAATTGTTCCAATTGAGAGCGGTACAAATAAAAAGTGGAATATTGTCGTAGCCGCATATTGAAAACGGGCTAACTCAAGTACATCCATGTTGTTTCTCCTCCTTCTTCTTCAGTTAGTATACAAACGATGATTTTAAAAGAAATTTTTGTTCAATAATTCACAATTCTTCAAATATTATGTGATAGCTTGTTGAACATATTGTAATGAAGCTAAAATTTTTATTTTTTTTACTCAACTTCATTTAGATATTTCCAAAATCATCCCCTCACCAACTATTCTATTGCTAAAATGAAATATTTTCTATATTTAACTCGATATGTAGGAATCTAGACAAAGTTCAAAAAAATGTGCGGGAATTTTAGAGCATATTGTTTGATTTTGATATTTATATATAGTAATAATTGTTTATTTATACTAATTAGCGATATCCTACAAAAGACCGATTAGTTAAATACTAATCGGTCTTTTGTAGTCTTATTAAAACGGTCTATCCATTCGATAAAGCTTTGCATATCTTTCATTTGTTTGTAATAGCTCTTTATGTGTGCCTTTCATTTGGATCTTTCCATCTTCCATAAAGAGAATTTGATCCATTCTTTCTACTCCCACTAGATGATGAGTAATCCATAATAATGTTTTGCCTTGTAGACTTGTAAAGATCGTATGTAATAAATCACGTTCTGTTACAGCGTCAAGCCCTACTGTCGGTTCATCTAGAATGACAATTGGTGTTTGTTGGAGAAGAATTCTTGCCAAAGCAATTCGTTGTCTTTCCCCTCCAGAGAATCTTCCTCCTAATTCACGCATCCTCGTTTGATATCCATCTGGAAGTGAACTAATATACTCATGCATCTTCACTTGTTTTGCTACTTCTATCACTTCTTCATCTGATGCTTTTGGATTACCAAGTCGAATATTATTCATAACAGAAGTATCAAATAAATGTGGCTTTTGCTGTAGCACAGAAATGAATTTATAAATTTCATCATGCAGTGTATCAACTGGCACATTATTAATAGTAATCGTACCATTTGATGGTGTTATCGCGCTAAGTAATAACTTAGCTATAGTACTTTTTCCAGCGCCACTTTTTCCAAGAATAGCGATTTGCTGACCTTGTTCGATTCCCAATGAGAAGTTATTGAGAACTAAATGTTCTAAATCCGTATTATACGAAAAGCATACCTGATCCATTTCAATTGTTAACGACGATTGGTTGATTAGTTCTTCCACTGCTTGTTTATCTAACGCACTTCGTGTAGAAGACTCTACCCCATCAATATTATTCATACGATTTAATGAATTTTCGTAGCCTGGCAATTGGCTAATCGCCTCAGGAATAGGTGAAAATGCTTCGATCATAGGGAAAACAACTAAAACGAAAGCCGCAATCCAAATATGAGTAAATACGTTTGCCTCAACACTGTTACTTGCAAACCAAATCATCGAAATCAGAACTACTGTAACCATAATTTGAAACCAAAAGTTGCGTCTACGATTAAATAACTCCATTTCAGCTTCCAATTGATCCTGTGCGCTTTCTTGCTGCTCATAGCTTTTCAGAAAATCAGCTTGGCGTCCACTGATCTTCCAATCGCTAATTCCCATAACAGCATCGCCCAATCTTTTGTATAACTCATTTCGTGCTTGTTTGATTTGAGCCTGTTTTTGTCTTGTTACTAATAAAGATACTAACGGAAATAACACAACCAGAACAAATAGAAACAATGCCATTAGTAAGGCGAATGGTAATGAAAAGAAACCTAATGCAATGACTGCTAGTATATAGAGAATGACCGCAATAACGCTCGGGAAAATAGTTTTTAAATATAAATTTTGCATTTGCTCTAAGTCATCTGCTAATACACCTAACAAATCACCCGTTGAGAAACGAGATTTTAAATGTAGGGCTTGTACTTCTAATTTTTGATATAAACGAACGCGCATTGCGGACAAAAACTTTAATACAAGATTATGACTTGAGAGCCTTTCTACATAACGAAATACGGGTCTTGCAATACCAAATGTACGTACGAGAACTATTGGTACATAAACCATTAAGATATTTTCTGGTCGAGTCGCTGACTTCGATATTAAATGTCCGGAAGTAAACATTAATGCACTCGCACTAAAAAACGTTAAAATACCTAGAAGTAGTACAAGAAAAAGTAATTTTTTGTTTTGTTGTAAATAAGGTTTCACCCATGAATCGTTCAGAACAGCTTTGATTGTACGAATTGTCCTAGCCATGTTGTTCCTCCGTTCCATGCATTTGTGCTTGTATTAATTGTTTGTAATAACCATTTGCCTGTATTAACTCATCATGCGTACCAGTTTCTACAATTTCACCATGATCCATTACAATTATGTAATCCATCTCCAGCATCCAATGCAATCGATGCGTCGCAAAGAAAACAAGTCGATCATTAAATAATGGAAGAATATTTTGTTTCAATTCCCATTCAGTTTCAATATCTAAATGAGCCGTTGGTTCATCAAATAAAAGAATTTTTCGCTTATCATCAAGGAAAGCTCTTGCTAATGCAATTCTTTGTTCTTGTCCACCACTTAATAGGCGACCACTTTCACCAATAGATTCATCTAAACCATTTGGTAAAGATTCGATTATATTTGTTAACCCAGCAAGACGACACGCATTTTCAATATCTTCTATAGATGCATTAGGAGTATAAAATGAAACATTCCCTGCCACTGTATCATTAAAAATATATGGGTGTTGAGGAATATACAAAATCTGCTCCTGCCAATTGCCATAATCGAAACCATGTGATAACTCTTGGTCAATTCGTATATCGGCAGTTGTTGGATGTGCAAATCCACCTAATACATTGATTAATGTAGACTTTCCTGCCCCACTTGCTCCGATAATGCCTACTTTACCAAAACCTTTCCATGTAAAAGAGAGATCTTTTAAAGAATGCTGATTGGTGTCACTATATTGAAGAGATAAATTAGCTACATCTAATGTTGATTCCTTACTCCATTGAGGAATCGAAACATCAATTTGTTGTTCATGTTCAGGTATATCAATAATCCGATTAATGGCTTGAAGTGAGTTTTTACCATCTAATGTAGCATGATAATCTGTTCCAAAATCACGTATTGGTAAGAAATATTCAGGAGCTAAAATTAACACTGTCAGTGCAGGCAGAAGCATAATTTCACCGTTAATCAACCCTAAACCTAGAAATAATGCAACTATTGCTACTGATAAACTTGAAAAGAAATCTAATGCAAAAGTTGATAAAAAAGCAAACTTTAATGCACCCATCGTTGATTTTCTATATTTTTCACTTACATCACTTATATTACGATCATAGTTCTTACTTAAACCCAATAATCGCAACGTTTCTAAGCCTCTTAAAGAATCTACAAAATGATTAGATAGTGTACGATAAGATTCATATTGCCTATCAGCTTTCTTCTGTGCAGCAATTCCTAGAATGATCATAAAGAAAATTAATGTTGGTAACACAATAAGCAAAATAACAGCTGATCTTGTATCCAATAAAAGGGTGTAAGCAAAAATGAGGATTGGAATAACACTCATATTCAACACTTTCGGAATGAACAATTTCAAATAGGTCTCTATTTGTGTGATTCCTTCTAATGCCTTTGTTACAAGATTTCCTGTTCCTTCTACTTCTGTTACATTCGGTCCTAATGCAAATAATTTCTTTGTGAATTGTTGGCGAATACTCGAACCTGCTTCTGAAGCAAAGTGAGTCATTCGCTTATCGCGAAGCCTTATAAGCAATTGTCTCCCTAAGTAAAAGATCGTAAATAAGAATATAGGGAGTAGCTGTAACGACAGCTTCTCCCCATTAAATAAATTTGTAATGGTAATAGCCAAATATTTCGCTTGAAATATAATGGCTACACCTTGAAGAACAGAAATGAAAAACAAAAAAACAAATGTAAATTTAAAACCTTTTAATTTAAATAATGATTTGTCCATCATTCATAATTCACCGTATCCTTATCACTAATACGTTTACGGAAAACATAGTAGCTCCAAATTTGATTACCAATAATAAATGGTAGTAAAGTAAAGGCGATTTTTGTCATTATCGATAATGTATATTGACCACTTGCAGCATTTTCAATCGTTAAGTTGAAAGCAGGATCAATAGAGCTAATCATCAATCGTGGGAATAATCCTACAAATACCATAGTAATTGTGAGTATAAATGTGATTCCTGTCATGATGAATGCCCAGCCTTCTTTACGCTTATTAGCAAAAATAAACCCAAGCACAGCTGTTAAAGCAATTCCAACGAGAAATACTGGAGTAGCTATAGGTCGTACTGTGAATATATCTGTATTGTAGTAAGTTAATACAGCAAATATTACAAGCCCGACAAGTAATGCCCAGTAAACTTTATTTAATAATGAAAGTGCCCTTTTATGAACAGCGCCCTCTGTACGTATACCAATGAATGTTAAACCGTGAACAAGTGATAATAATACAACCGCAATTCCACCAACTATTGAATATATATTTACATAGTCAGTAAATGTTGCCCACATTGTCATATTCTCATCAATTGGCATACCTCGTAAAAGACTTGTAAACAGTACTCCCAGTAAGAAAGGAGCTAATACACTTCCAATAAAAATCAACAAATGCCAAATATTTCTGGCTTTATCACTAATTGCGTGATGGCTATATTCAATCCCTACACCTCGAGCTATTAAAGCCAATAAGAAAAATACAAATGGAATATAGTATCCACTGAACATAGTTGCGTACCAATGTGGAAATGCAGCGAATATAGCTCCACCAGCGGTAATAAGCCATACTTCATTTGCATCCCAGAAAGGTCCAATTGTGTTAATTAATTGATCTCGCTCTTTTGTATTACGAGCAATCAGACGAGTAGACATCCCTACACCAAAATCAAACCCTTCTAAGAAGAAGAACCCTATAAACAAAACGGCAATAATGATGAACCAAATTTCATTTAATGTCATTGTCCAAATGCCTCCTTGCTTAATAAGTCTACATCTTCTTCTACTTCAATTTTATCGTAAGGTCCTTTTTTCACTACGCGAATAACCATGTAGACCATGATTCCACCAAGAATTAAGTATGAACCACAGAACACAGTGATAGAGAATAATAATTCAGCTGCCGTTACGTTTGGTGAAACGGATTGAGCAGTTGTAAATAATCCAAATACAGTCCAAGGCTGACGGCCAACCTCTGTCATAATCCAACCAGCTGTATTTCCAATAAATGGCATAGGAATCATCCAAACCATTGCTTTTAAGAACCACGGTTTACTGCTTAATGTTTTCTTTTTGTTGAAAAATAATGCAAACATTGCAATAAGAATCATAAGCCCACCGACAGCAACCATAATACGGAAGCTCCAGAAAACAGCTTCTACTGGTGGAATGTAGTCAATACCTTCTCCATACAATTTCTCATAAGTTGCTTGAATAGTTTTCATACCTTCAACTGATCCTTCAAATGAATCATATGCTAATAAACTAAGCATAAATGGAATTTCAATTGACCAGTTATTCTTCATTTCTTCAGTATCCATATCTGCTATCAATGCCCATGAAGCTGGATCTCCACTATCTTCCCAAAGCGCTTCACTTGCAGCCATTTTCATCGGTTGTGAAGTCATAAGATGTTGAGCTTGTGAATGTCCACTTGCTCCAATCCCTATACCACTAACTAATGCAATGATCATCGCGATAATGAAAGAACGTTGGAAAAATTCCATGTTACGTTTCTTTAAAATATTAAATGCACTTATTCCACCTACAACGAATGCACCAGTTGCTAATGCACCAAAGATTGTATGTGGGAATTCCACTAATAACTGTGGATTAGTAGCTAGTGCCATGAAATCATTGAGTACAGGTTTACCATCTACAATTTCAATTCCAACTGGCTCTTGCATGAAAGAGTTTGCCGCTAAAATCCAAAATGCCGATAACATAGTTCCTATAGAAACCATCCAAGCGGAAAATGCCATTACCCACTTCGGTAACTTATCTCGTCCAAAGATCCAAACACCTATGAACGTTGATTCAATAAAGAACGCTAATAATGATTCAATGGCGAGTGGTGCACCGAATACATCACCTACAAATCGAGAGTATTCTGACCAGTTCATTCCGAATTGGAATTCTTGAAAAATACCGGTGACTACTCCAATGGCAAATGATAATAAAAATATTTTGCCCCAAAACTTTGCCATATCCAAATAAATTTTCTTTTTCTTGACGACATATAATGTTTCCATAATGGCTACGATAAAAATGGTACCAATTGACAACGGTACGAAGAAAAAGTGGAAAATCGTCGTAGCTGCATATTGAAAACGAGCTAAATCAAGAACATCCATGTTGCAATTCCTCCTTTATTGTTCAGTAGTAAATTCGTTTCACTTAGCCAAACATTGTTAACTTGTTCACAAACATACCTAGTGTTAGTTGTTCAATCATTCACAAACAACATTAATCTTCATCCAAAATTAATGTTAACCTCTAATTGTTTTATCACAGTGCTTATATTGTTAACTAACGTAAAAATAAAACCCTTAAAACAACTTACTAATTACTACGTAAAAGATTA
>NZ_JBALMO010000213.1:28277-35830 GCF_036963345.1 Bacillus sp. JJ722 | reverse complement strand
CTTTTGAAAATACATTTTAATAGAAGCCATTAATCGATCCTTTATTAAAAACATAGGAGAACTAATCATGATAACTAATTTACACACATTCATTAATCAGTATTTTGAAGGTTTAATACTCAGACCTTCTCTCTTTTATTCATGGAATTACAGTATTCGATTTGAAATTGCTAATCCAGAAATGGAACATGTGGATAAACGAAATCTTTATCAAATTAAAGAAAGAAGTACTGGTATTTTCAATCAAGTAATTCATGATACTGATGAAATACTTCTTGTTACCGACGTTCATTGTGAAAAAAATGATAACTTCTTGCACAAAAAACCAACTAAAGTATACAAAAAATATATTAAGAGCAAAGAAGTGTTGAGAAAATTGCAGTATCATTTATTGCCTAATGTGTTTACAGAGGAAGATTTTGAAGAAGATAATATGGTTACCCACAGATTTGTATTAGCTTGTAAAAAGAAAGATATACGATACAGTCAGCTACTATCAGCAATAAGTTATGAAGATTACTCACATCCAACGCGCATCTTAAAAAATTACTATCGTCCGGGTTATGATATTTACTTCTTAAACGTTACTAAAAAAATGATTTATCACTTATATGATGATCGAGGCTGTGATGTAATAGCATCAAATAAAGAAAATTTATTTTCGCTATATAAAGAATTGAATAACTGGATTTTAGACTATGATCGTAAACAGATTGATCAATTGTTCAAATAAGGTAAAAACCAAAGAAAGGGGCTGTCTAATAAGTCCTCAAACAAACAGGGTGCCAGAAAGTTAGTAAAAACTGACTTTCTGAACACCCCTTTTTTCGCGTACGTTAAATCACTAATCCCTTCACTTCAACAAATCGTATTAATGAATAACATACCGCTCTTCGATTTCATTAATCTTCTCATACAAATCTTCATTCACAGGTGTAACAACTCCATACTTCTTCCCTAATTTCACTACTGTTCCAGCAAATAGTTCTACTTCACTGAATCGTTTTGCTTCCACATCTTGAGCCATTGACGGTTTTCCATTTGGACTTAATGTACCTAATACTTTCAGCCAATAATATAAATCTTCTTCCGTTAAATGAACGCCTATTTTTTCTGATAATGCGATTACTTCTCGCATGGCCGCAATCATTGTTTCTCTTGCTTTTCCTTCTCTTTGTACTCCACCATAATTACTTTTATACACAGCAACCGTTTGGTTTACTCCAACATTCAGCATAAATTTACCCCATTGGCGTCTATACATATCTGGATCTAATTCAAATGGAACATCCGTTAGTTCAAAGAAAGCCGCTAAATCCTTCGCATTCTGCGAGACTTGACTAGGGTCTTTATCACCAAAGCAGAGCATACCCATATTGTCGTAGGTCAGTTTATTTCCAACCTTAACCGCATCCATACCTTGTGCAACACAATACAATACTCGATTCATTCCATAAGCTTCCCCAATAATTTCTTCACTTGTAATGCCATTCAATAAAGAAATAATAATCGTGTGTTCGCCAATATGATTCTTCACTGCTTTAATAGTATCTTCTAATCCATTAGATTTAACAGAAATGATAAGCAAATCTGCTGGATCACACACTTCATTAGGCGTAACATAATTAAAACGACACTCTTCTCCATTACTATAAATCTTGTTACTCTCATATCTCTTAATCCGATTATGATCAGCTATAATTCTTAAATCCTCTTTACCCATTTTCTTACATAAATGATGTCCAAACAAAACACCCAATGCACCCAATCCAATAATCGATACTTTTTTTATTTCCATAAACCTTTAACGCCCTTTCTCTTTTTTTAAATTCTATCATAAATTATTGAATTTTCTGTATGTTACACAAAGATACTATAATGTGAAAGATTAAGATGAACTTCTTTTTTAAAAATCTAGTCTCAACACTACAGATAGCGTATACAACGTTATACAACTAAACAAAACCCTTATATAAAACTATAAAAAAATATGTGAAAAACTCAAAAGTTTGTATAAATCTATTACTATTAATATAATTATTATAGAATTATACGTGTAAATAGTTAGTTGTGTATACATCGTATACACAACTATTAATCGATTAAGGAGGTTTTTTAATGGAACACGAGGTAAAAACTGACCATATTATGATGAGACTAAAAAGAGAAGGCGATGAAGTTATAAAAGAACTCATTGTAGATTGTGCAAATTTAGGTTTGGGTAGACACGACCTTGTGCGAAGAGCTTTGTTTGAGTTTTGGATATCTTTAGAAGGTAAACCTGTCGACTACGACCTTTTCCCACCGGTATTAGATGTGGAACGCATAAAAAATGAAGCTATACATATGAGATTTCGTCCCGACTCCCCTTCAGATCGAATCATTAAAGAATATCTAGACGGAAAGGCAAGTAATGAAGTAGAAAAAAATCAAATTGTATCTAAAGCATTATTAAATTACATAAATTCTCAACTAGACGTAGGTTTTGCTCAACCTTCCCCAATAAAGGTTCTTGAAAATGAACAGCTTATTAAAGATCAACAAGCTGAAATAGTTTTCTTAAAAGAACAACTAAAAAACCAAGACGAGTTTATTAAAGGTGTACTTGCATTAAACGACAAAATAAGTAAAGTAAACCGCAAGAATTTACTCGAATAGTTATGATTTTTCACTTTAAGTAACTACATAAAAAAAAGTGCAATAAAGGAGACATTATCTTGGCGATCGCAAACTACTCTAAATTCGAACATTATAAGAGCTTGATTCAATCATTACCTACCCCTCTAACAGAGGATTCGATGAGAAGCGAAGCTTTTTTATTAGAAACAGACCCGAAGAAAAAATTAGAAATCTATTACGCTCCATTTGAATACATCAATGAACAAGCGAAAGTAGTCATTGTTGGAATCACACCTGGTTTACATCAAATGAAAATGTCCTTTTCAACCGTATTAGATGCAAAGAACCAATTAAATAACGATGAAGACATCCTTCATCAAGTAAAGAACAATTCAAGTTTTGAAGGGCCAATGCGAAAGAATTTAGTTCAAATGCTAGATGAACTAGGCTTAAATGAATACTTAGGGTTAGATTCTACAATCGAGCTTTTCGATGAAGCCAGTCACTTAGTCCAAACGACTTCCGTTATTCCCTACCCTGTATTCCGTGACGGTAAGAACTACAGTGGTTCAGCTCCTAAAATATTAAAGACCGAAGTATTAAAACGATATGCTACGGAATACTTTGCTAAAGAAATGAGCAATTTTGATCAGGCACTTATTATTCCTTTAGGTGTTAATGTTTCAGAAGTATTAAGCTATTTAGCAGACAACCACATCCTGAATCGGGATTGTCTTCTTACAGGCTTCCCTCATCCTTCTGGAGCAAACGGAAAGCGAAAAGAACACTTCGAAATGAATAAAGAACAGATGAAAGAAATGATACGCGCTCACTTTCAAAAAGAAGCTGCTATTAAGTTTTGATCATAAAAAATGAACCGCTTCGTTTACATAAAGTGGTTCATTTTTTTCATCTATGTTCTTTTTTGCTTGAAGAAGCGGCTGATAATAGCCGCCTCTTCTTTATTTCCAACATCACTATTTATCCAATACCAGGAACATCCCTGTCATTCCAGGCGAATGGTCTTTGAATCCCAACTTTTCATAAAACTTATCTTTTCCATGTGATGCAAATAGACCGACAAAACCAGCTCCAGAACAATTAACATTTATATAGTTTAGTAGTTTGTCGATAATTTTCTTACCAATTCCCTTACTTTGATACTCGGGTAATACAGCTACATCTTGTATATAATAGTACATTGCTCCATCACCAACAATCCGTCCCATACCGATTACGTTTCCATCACTTATTGCAACTACGCAGTAGACTGAATTAGCAATTGATTGTTCAGTCATCTCTATATTAACTTTTCCCCAACCAACCGCTTCCCATAATGTTTTATGTTCCAAAACAGTTGGGGAACGTTCAATGATTTCGTATTGTTTGTTTATCATATTTAACCACCTAACTTTAGAATTGGTGGTCGTTTATACATAGCAACCACCATATATTACTTGATTTTTCTGATTTTGAACTCCATGTTTTTCAGCTCCCTTCTTACTCCAAAGTATAGTTCTTATGTTTGAACTAAACAACAGAATTCCCCCTTATTTGTTGTCATAAAACCCTGTGTCAATTTGTTTGTACACAGATTTAACCTCGTTCGCCCCTTGATATTTTACTTATTTGATTGTCCCACACATAATAGATACAATTCCTCAAACACTTATCATTCCTACATTCTTCACCCTTTCAATGTTCTTCCATACATAATATAGTTGTGCACAAATCACACATTTTCTTCAACTTGTTCTGCCACGACTTTATTAATTTGAGAATAACGTTTTGGTAGACAAACACGAAAAAGGCTTGAGACATAAGGATTTCTCCTTTTTCCAAACCTTTTTTCACTCGTTTCACACGACTTTATTTTGATTTTGCTACGAGTTTATTATGCATAGCAAGGGTTTATTACTTTACAATTTCAACCTCGACGAAGCAACACTCCTACATCGCTTGGATGGTGATTACAGATTTACCTTTACCTAGACCGCCTTCAAAAACCATTACTTGTTTCTTCTCATTTTTTACATACTCTAATGCAAGAATAAAGGCATCTTTACTTTTTGTTCGTCAATCTTAAATTGAATTGAGAGATAAAATAAATTATAGTGAATTTTATCTCTCAATTCTATCCCCATCCTTAATTTTAATTAGCTTGAGTGTTTAAAGATTGTTTAGTAGTTATCACTTTTTTACCCTGTTGATTTGCTAAGAATACAGATAATGCAGCAATAACTCCTGGAAGAGCAAATGCCATAAAGTTTAACTGTAAAGTTAAATTTGATGCAAGTAAAAAACCACCAATAGTAGGTCCAAGTATTGCGCCAATTCGTCCAACTCCTAATGCCCATCCTAGTGCTGTTGAGCGCATGGTAATCGGATAAAATTGGGAAGTATAAGAATGTGTAAGGTTTTGCGTTCCAACGGTTGCAGCTCCTGCAAGCGCTACCAAAATATACAATAGAGTCATATTTGTTGCATATCCAAGACTTGTAATCGTAACAGCCGCAATCACAAAGAACAGAATTAGCGCCTTGCCAACACCCCAGCGATCTGCTACCCATCCCATCAAAATCGCACCGACTGTAGCTCCGACATTTAACGCTAGAAGGAAGCTCAGGCTTGAACCAAGAGGGAATCCAGCTTCATTCATGAATTTAGGTAACCATGTATTCAACCCATAGATCATTAGTAGTGACATAATGTACGTTAACCAAATCACCACCGTTAATAAAGCTCTGTTTTGAGTAAATAATTCCTTAACTGGTGATGAATCTTGTTTTGGTTTATTTAAAACGAAAGTTTCATTTACAGCTGGTTGATAGGTTGAATTAACCTTTACAAGAATATCTTGTATCTCTTTATGATCATTTTTAGCAATTAACGTCCCTACTGAGTCAGGTAATAATTTCACTAAGAAAGGCAGGAACAATAATGGAAGGGCACCAAAAAAGAATAGGGACTCCCAACCAAAAATAGAGATAAAAACCATACTTAAAAATGCTGCAACAACACCGCCAATGGAATATCCAACCATAATCGTAGCAATCATCCGGCTACGCATTCCTTCAGGAGAGTATTCACTAATTAGTCCAATGACATTTGGCATCATCCCACCTAATCCTAAACCAGTAATGAATCGGAACAATCCAAACATTTCTGGACTTGGAGCAAATCCCGTAAGAAGCATAAATAAACTAAAGATAAAAACACAAATCAAGATAATCTTTTTTCGACCTAATTTATCTGCCAATGTTCCAAATATTAACGCTCCAAACATCATGCCAAATAAGGCATAGCTTCCATATATCCCTGCCTGAACAGCAGAAATTCCCCATTCATTCATTAAAGTAGGAACTACTGCTCCATAGATGGTTAAATCGTATCCATCAAACAACATTAATAGTGCACCCCAAAAAAGTAACATGCCATGAAACTTATTAAACTTTGTTTTTTCAATCATTTGTTCCGCATTTGTTGTGATCCGCATTGCCTTCTCCCCTTTAATTACATCTCCTTAATCAAATGCCTAAACAGATTAAAAATAAATAAGTGATATGCCTTACGGTAAAATATTTAACTTTATTAGCTGCATTTGTGCTTCCTTCTGCACTATCTACTAAATTACTGAATCATTCCCCCTCCTATTTTGACTAAAATAGATTTAATCTAGATTTAAATATATT
This sequence comes from Bacillus sp. JJ722, assembly GCF_036963345.1. Lineage (NCBI taxonomy): Bacteria > Bacillati > Bacillota > Bacilli > Caryophanales > Bacillaceae > Bacillus > Bacillus sp. JJ722. The sequence continues at coordinate 29,519 of NZ_JBALMO010000213.1, read as the reverse complement.
GCATTATGGTAATTAAATCCTTTTTGGAATAAATAAACCATTAAATTTAATTTAATCTAAATTATCTGAAAAATCAATATATTATAGGTGATTTATTAATTATTCTTCAAAATAGGAGTTAAATAATAAAATAGCAGCTCCCATGGCAGCTGTATTCTCTTTATAAGTACCTTGAGAAAATTGCAAGTCTCTTTTTATGTGTAAATTTTGTTTTGTATTTTTTACTATTTGTTCATAATAACCATCAATTTCATAAATAAACGGGCCATTTAAAACAACCAATTCGGGATTAAATAAATGTATTAGATTGGAGAGGCCAACACTTAAATAGTGGGTTGAACGTAAAATTACTTCTTGTATTAATTGATCCCCTTGTTTGAAATACTCTACCATGTCAGTAGGGGATGCTTTTTGCAACAGCTCTTCACTAATATTGCCTAACATAATATTCTCTTCTTTTAATTCATGAAGAATGTTTTTGAATGATGTATAAGCTATCATACAACCCTTTTTACCGCAGAAACACTCCTTTCCATCTGCGTCAATAATCATATGGGCATAAGCGCCGGCATCTGCGTATTGATCATGTAAGACTGTCCCATTTATCAAGACACCACAGTCAATTACCCAACCTCCACTTACTAAGTATAGAATATTTTTATGGTTAAATTTAGTCTCATGATACTCAGCCATCACCCCTGCATTGGCTCCTTTTTGCATGATTACCTTGACGGGGAACATATCTTGAATCATGCGGACAATCGGCACATTTCTCCAGTTTGGGGCAAGAAAGAATTCAGGTTCTATAATAATTCCCTCCTCATAATTTAAAGGACCAATAGCAGCAACTCCAATACCTAAAAGATCATCTGTACCAAAATGATATTTCTCCATAAAACCTTGAATTGATCGCTGTATAAGCATTAAACAGAAATCAGGTGTATGCATAGTTGTCATCTTAAATGATTCCTGGGTAATTTGTTTACATTTAAGATTAAGCAATACGATACTCATTTTCATTCTTGTAATATGGATACCAATTATATAATTAATATCTTCCTGAATGTCGTATAAGATAGGTCTGCGTCCAACGCTGGATTCTAAATAACCACTTTCCTTGATAAATTTATTTTCTAATAATTCATCAAGCATCCGAACTAAAGTTGTTTTTTTAATTTTTGTCCTTTCAATAATCTCTTTTTTTGTGATGGGACCGTACTTATAAATCAGTAAATATAACAT
>NZ_JBALMO010000213.1:13196-28256 GCF_036963345.1 Bacillus sp. JJ722 | reverse complement strand
CTATTTTTTGGAGTATTATTTTCTAGAAAATCTTTAAACAATTTAATCACCAACTTCATTCATTTTTATTTTATTTGTTTTTTTTACTTTAATATAAAATTTAGACCATTTTGGATAAAATATAGTCTTTTGATTTATTATGATTAACTTTAATAGTCTGTTTCAGCTGGCTGGGATACAAAGCTTTATCTTACAGCTTGAATAATACTTCCTTCGCATACCACCAAACAAAACATCCAAAATAATCAAAAATTATATTTTAATATTATTATAAATCATTTTAAAAAATCAGACTATTCCACTTAATTATTCCACTTAATTATTCCGATTAGTTATACAAATAAACAAACTATCACAATCACATCCTACTGTTCAGTAATAATAAACTCTTACCATCCCCCTTGCCTTCTTACATTCTCCTACCACCTATTTTCTTCTATCTAAAAAAAGTTATGGTAGACAAACAAGAAAAAGGCTTGAGGCATAAAAGATTTCTCCTTTTCCCTCAAACCTTCTTTATTCGTTTAACACGACTAATTATTTATTGTTTAATCTTCTTTTATGACAGCTATTATCCAAATCGACCTGTTACATAATCTTCTGTTCTCTGATCTGTTGGCGTAGAAAAAATCTTATCTGTCTTATCGTATTCAACTACTTCTCCATTTAAGAAAAACGCTGTTTTATCAGAGATTCTTGCAGCTTGTTGCATGTTATGAGTAACAATGACAATCGTAAAATCTTTCTTCATATTCGAGATTAATTCTTCTACTTTTAACGTTGATATTGGATCTAGGGCTGAAGTAGGTTCGTCCATTAAAATTACTTCCGGTTTCATCGCAATAGCACGTGCAATGCAAACACGCTGCTGCTGACCACCTGACAAACCTAGTGCTGACGTTTTAAGACGGTCTTTTACTTCGTCCCAAATCGCTGCACCGCGCAAACTCTCTTCCACAATTTTATTTAACTCTTTTTTATTTCTAATGCCTTGCATTCTTGGACCATAGGCAACATTATCATAAATACTCATGGGGAATAAATTTGGTTTTTGAAATACCATTCCCACTTTCGTACGTAATTTGATTACATCATTCGTTTCATAAATATTCTCATGATCGATTTCAATATCACCATTAATTTTCACACCATCAATTAAATCATTCATGCGATTTAAAGTTCGTAAAAAAGTCGATTTACCACAGCCTGAAGGGCCAATTAAAGCAGTTACCTCTTTTTCATGAATATCAAGATATACTCCGAACAGTGCTTGTTTATCGCCATAAAATAAATTTATATCTTTCACACTAATTTTCGTTGTACCTTCTTCTATTTGTGAAAATACCTTATCTGTTTGATTTTGATTAATCGCGATCTTATTATGTTCCATTACTGATGTGCTCATAAACATACTCCTTATTTATGGTCTGCTTTGTTTAATTTTTTTGATATATAAGTTGCTGAAAGGTTGATAGCCAAAATAATCACTATTAGGACAATACCAATTGCGGCAGCCAGTTCGATGTCTCCAGACTCTTGTGTTACTAAATAGGAATGAACAGTTAAAGTTCTGGCTGATGAAAGGATACCCTCTGGCATAGCAGCTACTGTTCCTGCAGTTAAAAATATGGCAGCTGATTCACCAACAATTCGTCCAATAGAAAGTATGATACCAGATAATATTCCTGGCATTGCACTAGGTAAAATCACCTTATATAACGTTTGTAACTTTGTTGTTCCAAGAGCTAATGAACCTTCACGATACGATTGTGGAACGGTTTTTAAAGCTTCTTCTGTTGTTCGTATGATAACAGGTAATACTATAATCGTTAATGTTAACGAAGCAGCTATAATGGACATACCTAATTTTAAGGTGGTTACAAAGAATACTGCTCCAAACAAACCATAAATAATCGAGGGAATACCTGTTAAACTTTCTGTTGCAAAGCGTATTAGTTTTACTAATCGTCCCTGTTTAGCATATTCTTGTAAATAAACGGCAGCTAATATCCCGATTGGCGTTGCAATTATTAATGAAATAACGATTGTGTAAATAGTTGTTACAATCATTGGCCAAATACCACCATCTCCAGTTGGTGAATAATCGCCAAAGATGAAATCGAAGCTAATCAAATGAATCCCTTTATAGAAGATAAATCCAACAATCATTATGAGGACGGCAACGGATAGGAAAGCCGAAAGCCATAAAAGTCCACGTAACAAGTTATCTTTCAATTGTCTCACCTTAGTTACCGCCCTTTCCACTAATTTTCGCTAATACAAGATTCAAAATTAATATAAATGAGAATAAAACAATTCCTGTTGCAAACAACATTTCTTGATGAGTACCAGCAGCATATCCCATTTCTAATGCAATATTTGTCGTAAGTGGACGAACACTATCAGTCAGGCTAGTTGGTACGATTAAACTATTACCGGCCACTAATATAACAGCCATAGTTTCGCCGAGTGCTCGACCTAAACCTAATACGATTGCCGTCATAATACCTGATTTAGCTGCTGGTACAACGACTTTGAAAATTGTTCCAATTTGTGACACTCCAAGAGCTAGTGACCCTTCACGATATGTGTTTGGCACAGCACGAATCGCTGTCTCTGCTACTGTCACAATAGTTGGTAACATCATAATTGCTAGTACAAGAATAACAGCTAATAAGCTTTGTCCTTTCACTAAACCTAATGAATTTTGTAAAAAAGGAACGATGATAGCAAGTCCAAAAACACCATATAAAACAGATGGGATACCCGCTAACAACTGAATCGCAGGTGAAATTATTTTTGCTACATTTTTTGGAGCGATTTCTGCTAAGAAAATCGCTGTAAATAAACCTATAGGAACTCCGATTATTAATGCCCCAATTGTTGCAAAAATGGATGCAACGATCATTGGGAATATGCCAAATTTGTCTTCACTTGGTACCCAATCCGAACCAAAAATAAATTCCATAAAGCTATAACCCTCAGCCACAAATGGTTGTGAGCCTTTATAAAAAACAAATCCAATGATTAACAATAAAGTGATTACTGAAAGAAGTGCACAAATCAAGAAAACTTTTGCTGATACCTTCTCCAATATATACTTCCTTTTATTTGCCTTGCCGATTTCTACATTGTGCTTTGTTGGGATAGACACTCTGTATTCCTCCAAGATTACTTTTATAATTTATGATATTACTTTACAGGGATTGCCCCTGCCTCTGCTGCAATACGTTGGCCATCTTCACTTAATATAAAATCAATAAATTGTTGGCCAGCTTTCGTTAGATTCCCATCTTTGTAAACAAACAAGAATGGTCGTGACAATTTGTATTTTTGTTGAAGAACATTTTCTGCAGTAGCCTCTACACCATCGATATCAATTGTTGAAATCGAGTCATCGACATATTCAAATGAAATAAAGCCAACTGCATGTTTATTGTTCGCAACTGTTGTTTTAATATTTCCGTTACCACTTGCGATAATTGCGCTTCTTACTAATTCACCAGAGCTATAGCCTACAATTTCTTGGAATGCATCTCGAGAACCTGATCCATCCTCACGAGAGACAACTACAATTTCCATGTCATCGCCACCTAGTTCACTCCAGTTCGTGACCTCACCAGTAAAAATCTGCTTTACTTGCTCCATCGTAAGATTTTTTACTTTGTTACTTGGATGAGTCACTACTACAATTCCATCATAAGCAATAACTACTTCATTCAACGCTTTTTCTTCTTCTTTTAAATCTCGAGAAGACATACCGATTTCCGACACACCATTGATTGCATTTGAAATACCGGCAGAAGAACCAATTTGATTTATTTCAATATTCGCATTATCTTTCTCTTTATATTTTACTGCTAATTTTTCAGCAAGTGGCCCAACAGACGTTGATCCTGAAATAGATATTGTAGAATTACTGTCATCTGACGCTTGTGTATCAGTATCACCATTACTTGTACATGCTGATAATACAGCAATTAAAGATAGCAACAATAATCCCATTTTTACTTTTTTCAAAATGATCATTACTTTCCTCCAAAATAATTGCGACTATTTTGTCGTATATTGTCTTATTTTTAGAATAAATGTGCAGTGTAAATTTTCTTCATGAACTTTGTAAAGGTTTTGTAAATCTTATTAAAAACAAGATATTTCGTGTTAAATTTTGTTAAAGTGAATAAAATCAGGATTTTGAGTATAAATTGTCTTATCGATTGGATAAGTGACATTTTCTATCTTACCAATTATCTTGTTAGGATTCCCTAATGTAACTCATATATCCTTAGGCTTCACCTTTTAAGTATTGAAAATTCCTATGTAATTAAGTGAATAAAAAAACTGTATCTCCATTGTTTGGCCAATACTAACAATGGAGATACAGTTCAATTAAGAAAAAGGATTTATTCTTTATGCTACTTTATTAATATCTATTTTTTTACCTTCTTTACGCCACTCTTTATATTCGGCGGCGGCCGTGAAAAGCACGTCTGTAGATGAATTTAGCGCTGTTTCAAAAGAGTCTTGTAAAACACCAATGATAAAACCTACTCCAACTATCTGCATAGCAACATCATTTGAGATTCCAAATAAGCTAGCGGCAAGAGGAATCAATAATAAGGAGCCACCTGCAACTCCTGAAGCACCAGCAGCACATATAGCTGACAAAAAGCTTAGAATGATGGCTGTCGGAAGATCCACTTCAATGCCAAGAGTATGAACCGCTGCAAGTGTCAAAACAGAAATCGTAACTGCGGCACCAGCCATATTGATTGTTGCACCTAATGGAATAGACACTGAATAATTATCCTTATTCAAACCAAGGTTTTCACATAATTTCATATTTACAGGAATGTTTGAAGCGGAGCTACGTGTAAAGAATGCTGTAATCCCGCTTTCCCTTAAGCACTTAAAAACAAGTGGGTATGGGTTTTGCCTTATCATTACATACACAATGATTGGATTGATCACTAGTGCCACAAAGATCATACAACCAATTAATACAGCAAGTAATTTCCCATAGCTTAGTAAAGCATCCAATCCACTCGTCGTAATAGACTCAAATACTAGACCCATAATTCCTAATGGGGCAAGCTTAATAACCCATACCACCATTTTAGAAACAGCATCTGAAAAATTAGAGATTAGCGTTTTTGTCGAATCAGCCGCATTTTTTAAAGCCAAACCTAGCAGAATAGCCCAAGCTAAAATTCCTATATAGTTCGCATTAAAAACAGCCTTCACTGGGTTATCAACAATATTCAACAGCAATGTTTTCAGAACCTCAACAACACCGCTAGGAGGCGTTACACCCTCAGCCCCCTTTACAAGCGTTAAGCTCACAGGGAAAATAAAGCTTGCAATAACTGCAATCAATCCAGCTAAAAAAGTTCCTAAAAGATAAAGAATGATAACGGATTTCATATTCGTCTTCTGACCACTCTTGTGCCCGGCAATAGCAGACATAACCAAAAAGAGGACTAACACAGGTGCAATAGCTTTCAAGGCACCTACAAATAAAGAGCCAAAAATGACAATCGGTTTCGCCACTTCTGGAATCGTTAAAGCGAGGACAATACCAATAATCAATCCTATGATTATTTGTTTTACTAGACTTAATTGGTTCCACTTTTTCAGTAAACTTTTCATAGACATTCCTCCACTAGTTTAAAATAAAATTGTACAATTGCTAATTTTGAGCTGTTTATTCCCTTTAAAAACGCATGAAAATTCAGTCTATTATGAAGATACATAGATGACTCTTATCAGATTTGCCTTAAGCCCAAGTCCTAGGGGGCTCTCTCCAAAAGTTCATCAAATAGAGGACATTACAAATTAAATAGTTTCTAGATGATTGACGATCATTTTCTACAGATTCCACTCCAGAAAGATATTTGTCTTTCTAATAATTAGTATTATACTGACTCTTTTGATATATTACAATATTATTTTTTTCAATCAGTATTATAACAGAGTCAAAAAATTTAGGATTATTCCAAAATGACTATTGCTTGCAGAACATTGGAAAAGTGAAGAAAAACATTAGGCGGGGTTATTCTTTCATATAAAATAATTCACTCAAATTAAGGCTAAAAAAAATTCTATTTCCACTGCTTCTAAAAGATTGCACGTCACCCGCCCAACAATCAGTCAATCCATTTCTCAACTTGAATCTGAACTGGGAGTTACACTCTATACACGTTCGAGTCATGGAACAAAACCAACCCCAAAAGGAAAGTTCTTATCGAAGACATGGCTGAAATAATAGAAAAGATACAAAATCTGAAGAAAGATACTCAAAATTATTCGTCGTCGATGATTAGTGGTGTGTAACGGCTTGCTACTATTCCTGGTCCTACCCTATTTGCGAAACATCACCCTGTTATAATGTTATGGTTAAAAACAGGAAAAAGGCCTGAGGCATAAGGATTTCTCCTTTTCTCTCAAACCTTTTCTACTCGATTATATCTAACCATTTTACATCTAAAAAATTTACTTATCTCCTATACCTCATAGCCAAACCCTTTAAGAAATTCCTAGCATATCGATCACCACAAACCACATAATGCTTATGTCCTTCTTTTCTAAAGATAGCGCCTAACTCACTTTTTGTAACGATAACGCCTGCTTCTTCTAAAATATCAAGCATATCCTCACTTGTTAATGACAGTGCTATTTTCAATTTTTTAAGCAGTACATTATTAACACTTCCATTATTCTTTATAGACATAGCAGGTCTTTCAGGCTGTCCCGGCTTTGGTTCTTGTTTACCTCGTTTAAAAATTATAAGACCATTCAAAAATGACTCAAGCATGAAATTACTGCAAATGATATAGTCTTCATCCATATCATCGTCTTCTTCATCATAGTAACTGTCAGGTGTTTTTGTCAGTAACTTTCGAACCTCTTCTTTTGTTATCTCAACGTCACCTAGTTTAAAGATCTCAAGCATATCTACATCTTTTATATCCAGTGCATATCTTATTCGAATTAATACATCGTTATTATTCATATCCATTTTATAAATCTCCTAGTTGCCTTATTTCAAAACAAGCTTTATATCATTTCACTATCCATGTCCCATCAACATTCTTTTCCAAAGTTATCAAGCAATGCACGCACTTCATCTGTTGATTTCGTGTTCATCAATTGATTTCTTAATTCACCAGCTCCACGGAATCCTTTGACATAAATTTTGAAAAAGCGATGAAGCCCTGTGATTGAACGCGGCAGTGCTTCCGCATATTGATCTTGAAGATCAAGCTGCAGTCTTAAAAGATCAAGGTATTCTTTACTGCTATGCTCTTTTGGCTCTTTTTCAAAAGCAAAAGGATTTTTAAAAATACCTCGCCCGATCATAACGCCATCAATACCATATTGTTCAGCAAGCTGCAGCCCAGTTTGACGGTCAGGAATGTCTCCATTGATTGTTAGCAGCGTATTTGGTGCGATACGGTCACGTAATTTTTTGATTTCCGGAATTAGCTCCCAATGCGCATCTACTTGGCTCATTTCCTTTCTTGTACGTAAATGAATAGAAAGGTTCGCAATATCCTGTTTTAAAATATGCGTTAGCCACTCCTCCCACTCATTTACATCCATATAGCCAAGTCGTGTTTTCACGCTGACAGGCAGTCCGCCCGCTTTTGCTGCTTGAATAAGTTCTGCCGCAACGTCTGGACGCAGAATAAGGCCACTACCCTTCCCTCTAGATGCCACATTCGGTACAGGACAGCCCATATTAATATCGATGCCTTTAAATCCTAGCTCTGCCATGCCAATACTCATTTGACGGAAATATTCGGGATTATCCCCCCAAATATGTGCCACCATTGGCTGTTCATCTTCTGTAAAAATCAAACGGCCACGCACACTTTTCATGCCCTCTGGATGACAATAGCTATCCGAGTTTGTAAACTCTGTGAAAAATACATCCGGTCGACCGGCTTCACTTACTACGTGACGAAAAACAACATCTGTCACATCTTCCATTGGTGCAAGTACAAAAAATGGTCGTGGTAAATCACGCCAAAAATTATCTATCATTTCAAACTCAAATCCTCTCACTATGGATAAAACTTCAAACTCTCGGTCAAAAAATATAAGGCCAAATGTTCCACTTCTTTTACACTTATATCATGCTTAATAACTTATTATCAAACACAAGTACATTTGACATGTTTATTTTGGTTGGGGCGGATTAGGGACGAACGCTGTCATTTTAATTAAGAAGGCAATCAAACACAACCAAATGTATATAGAGGAAACCCTAATAAATCAAGGCTTTAGCCTATCTTGTTAGATAGGAACCAATTATGCAATGTACCCAAAATTATAGGAGGTATCTTACAATGTCTCAATCTCATAAATTTTTTGACCGTGCTTCTATTGATAATGCAGCTACTTTGCTGATTGATCACCAAATTGGTCTTATTTCTACTCTCGGAGAATCCATGAATCATGGTGCCGTGAAAAACAACACACTTGCGCTTGCCAAATTGGCTAAAGCTTACAATATCCCTGTTATTCTGACTACAAGCAATGCCGGTGGAACCAATGACCCATTGATGCTGGGGCTTGTTGATATGTTCCCTGACTTTGAAGTGATTGATCGTGTTCTTATCAATGCATGGGATGCCACGACTTTATTAATTTGAGAATAAAGTTATGGTAAAGAAACAGGAAAAAGGATTGAGGCAAAAGGATTTCTTCTTTTTTCTCAAACCTTTTTTCATTCATTTAGCAAAACTTTATTTTGATTTTGCTACGGGTTTATTATTGCTTTACATTTAAAACAAGATTCGCAACGCATTCGACATGCGCTGTCTGAGGAAACATATCAACAGGCTGCACATACTCCACCTTATACAACTTACTAAGGTGCGAAATGTCTTTTGCCAGAGTTGAAGGATTACATGAAACATAAACAATCTTCTTCGGTTTTGCTTGAATGATTGCGCGAAGTAATTGTTGGTCACAGCCTGTTCTTGGTGGATCGACTACTAGTACGTCTGGTTTCCAGCCTTTTTTCAGCCATACTGGTAGGACATTTTCTGCTTTTCCTACCTCATACTTCACGTTAGTTTTATTGTGGCGTGCCGCATTTTCTCTTGCATCTTTAATGGAATCTTTAATGATATCCATTCCACGAACTTCTTTTGCTTCGTCGCTTAACCATAAGCCGATTGTGCCTACTCCGCAATAAGCATCTACTACGTTTTCTTTACCTGTTAAGGACGCCGCTTTTTTTACTTCATTGTACAGTTTTACTGTTTGAACCGGATTTAATTGGAAGAACGTTCTTGCTGAAAGCTCGTATGATAAGTCACCTAAAGTTTCTTTAATGATGTTTTCGCCAGCTAAGTGAATGGATTTTTCACCGAAAACGAGCGATGTGTTTTGGTTGTTTACATTTTGGACGATTGATTTTACTTCAGGGTGCTTGTCCATGACCATGCGAATTAATTGATCTTTCTTTGGTAATTTCTCCGAAATGGTTACGAGCACTACTTGTACTTCACTTGTTGCAAATCCTGTACGAACAACAACGGTTCTTACAATCCCTGATTTTTTCTTTTCATTATAAGTAGGGATATTTAATTCTTGTAGAGCTTTTTTTACTGTAACGGTCACCTCATTGCAAGATGGGTGTTGAACAATACATTCTGGAATATCAATTAAGTGATGTGAGTTTAAGCCGTATAAGCCTGCGATCACTTGACCATCATTTGATCCTAATTGAAATTGGCTTTTGTTTCGATAGTTCCACGGTTTGTCCATGCCTATTGTTTCTTTAATATTTAAGTCATTAATCACGTGTTTCATATAGCGTTCAAATGCTTGTCTAACGATATCTTGTTTTTCTTTCAATTGCTGATTGTATTCTAAGTGTTGAATTTGGCAGCCACCACATTGATCGTACACAGGGCATGGTGCAGAGATGCGATGCTTAGATGGTTTACGGATTTTCTTTACTTTTGCTTCTGCAAATTTCGGGTGTACTTTCGTTGCTTCTGCAACGATTTCTTCACCTGGCAATGCACCTGGTACGAATACTACACCTCTCTTGAAATACCCTACTCCTTCACCGTTAATGCCTAGACGTTTTATTGTTAAAGGAAATGTTTGACCGAGACGCAAAGCCATTTCTTGTTGTTTCATTATTTGTTTCACTCCGTTTTCTTTACACTTTTTAGCTACAGCATAACTTAAATATGGCTTCCGTATTAATGCTGGATGCCGCTTCTGATGTATGACAAGCTGTTCTTTTAAGAACCGCCATTGTATATAGTTTCTACACTATTCATTACTTTTACGTATTATATCATTTTTCATATAGAGAAACACGGCAGGCATAAGGCAAATGATTTCACAGAAAAATTAATTTGGTAATTGTTGACACATAATATTATACGACATATAATATGACTGAACATATATTATACACTGTATAATATAAAGACAACTATAATATTCACAATTGGAGGTGTAGCAATGACCTTTCAACTCGGTTCTGCACTGCTTGATGCATGTGTTCTGGCGATTTTAGCGAAAGAAGATGCGTACGGTTATTCTTTAACGCAACAAGTTCGTGAAGTCATGGATATATCAGAATCTACACTTTATCCAGTGCTACGCAGATTGCAAAAAGGTGAATACTTGTCCACATACGATCAACCGTTTCAAGGAAGAAACCGCCGATATTATCGAATCACTGACAATGGCTGCAGAAAATATGAAGAATTATTAACGGAGTGGACGGAATATAAAGAAAAAATTGATCACGTATTGATGGGAGGATTGAATGATGAATAAAGAGACGTACTTGAAAGAACTTGAGCATAAACTCAAAAGATTACCAATCGAAGAAGTTGAAGCTGCTCTTGAATACTACAATGAATACTTTGACGAAGCTGGCGTGGAAAATGTTCAACTAGTTATTAAAGAGTTAGGATCACCATCCCAAGTCGCATCAAAGATTTTAGCTGACTATGCGATTAAGGAATTAGATAATCATCCTAAATCTACGAAGAAGGGCTTATCAGCGATATGGGTGATTATCCTTGCGATCTTAGCAACACCAATTGCACTGCCTTTAATGTTACTAGTAGGTAGCTTAATTATTACTTTCGTTTTGTTATGCGGTTCATTAGCATTAACTGCTATTTCACTTTTGATCGCCCTTATTCTTACCGGAGTTGCATGTTTATTCACAGGTATCGTTGTCTTACCGCAGCATTTGCCTACAGCAATTTTCTACATCGGTGTCGGTTTAACAGCATCCGGTATCGGTGTACTTGTATTCTCACCACTTGTTTCAGCCATTAAAAAAGGCAGTAGAGCTCTTGCATTATCATTGAAGAAACTATTCGATCGAATTACGAAACGACGTAAGGAGGTTTTTTAAATGACGAAGAAAAAACTCGTACCCATCATTGCTAGCTGTATAATCGTAGTCGGCATTGTTCTTGCTGTTATTGGCTACATGTCTGGTGCAGTATTTACAGTTGTTACAACGAAAGATGGGCTTAAAGTTATTGATTGGAAAGAAATCGAAGTTGAAACGCAAAGTTTAGACGCTTTTTCCGATATTGATGCAAATTTAACAGATACAGACATTAAAATCATTCCTTCAAATGATTATAAAATTAAAATTAGTAAGCATAAAGAACTTGATAAAGAATTCACTTACAAAGTAGACAATAATAAGCTAATTATTGAAAGCAAAGGATTATTAGAATCAAACAAAGGACTAATCAATATCACTATTGGCGGTATTCCACAAACTAAAATCGAAATCTATGTACCACAAGATACTACTTTAAAAAATGTTACTGTAGACAATAAATTTGGCGATACTCATTTAGATGGTCTTAATAGTGATACTCTTAAACTCGATTCACAAGATGCGGATCTGTCATTCAAGGATATTAATACTAATTCATTCGAGATAAAAAATAATTTTGGGGACATTGTAGCAAATAGTGTTACAACTAAAGCATTATCTATCGATATGAAAGATGGGGATTTAGAATTTAGCTCTGTTGATGCTAATTCTACTGACATTACAAATCAATTTGGCGATGTCACATTGCGTGATTTTAACAGTGAAGGGCTTAATATAAAGGGCACTGATGGTGACATCGATGTGGATGGCTTACTATTAGGAAAATCGATGATTTCATCCAATTTTGGTGATATAAAGGTGCGTGTTTCTAATAAAGAATCTGAGTTAAGCTATAACATCGATAATAAATTTGGTGATATCACTGTAAATAGTAATGAATACAAGACCAATGCGAATCGTCAAGTGAAAACAGAAAATAATCTTGATATGAATGCTAAAGATGGAGATATCTATTTACACTTCTAAACTTCTTTAATCAAAACCGAGACTAATCTTAGTCTCGGTTTTTTTGTTCTTTTGCTTTTTGTTGCTTCACTAAATCATCAATGCTTTTAAATGTATAGCCTTGCTTCTTCAAGTCAACAATAACTCTTTCAAGAGCATCAGCATTATCTTTAGAAATCGTATGAATTAACAAAATAGCTCCCGGATGAACTTGCTTCATTATTTCATTGTAAGCATAATCCGCTCCTCTTTGATTATTTACATCCCAATCTTTATATGCGAGTGACCAGAAAATATGGACATAACCAGCTTCGTTCGCAATTTGTAATGTTCTTTCGCTAAAGATGCCACGCGGTGGACGTAAATATTTCATTTGCTTTTGCTTTGTTAATTTCGCCGTTTCTTGCTCGACCGAATTTAATTCATCAAGAATTTGCTCTTTCGATTGAGTTGTCATATCAGGATGATGCCAAGAATGATTACCTATTAAGTGCCCTTCTTTCACCATTCGTTTCGTTAAGTCTGGAGCGCTTTTTAAATAATGACCTGTTACAAAGAAAATTCCAGGTACTTTCTGTTTTTTTAACACATCGAGAAATTGACCTGTATAGCCATTTTCATAGCCATTATCAAAGGTTAAATATAAGATCTTTTTAGAGGGCTCACCTTTATAAATCGCCCCATACTTTTCTACAATTGCATTGAGCTCAGGTCCTGCATCTGCAGGTATCCCATCCTTACTTTTTACTAAACCCCAGCCATATGCTTTATTCGGAACATTTGCATGTGCTGGTATAGCTATAGTTAATGCGATTACAATGGTTACAATCATCATATATTTTTTTCTCATTGTTCTAGTTCCTTTCAACAGTCTTAACTTTATTATTTGAAAGGAACACTAAAACATGAAAGGTAAAAAAAGGCTGCCTCATTGAGACAGCCCTTTCATTTGACTTAATTAAACACTTTATCTTTAAATTTAGCTAGTTTTTCTAATGATGATTTGTCGATATCTTTGTGAAGACTGTTACCGTGTGAATCCATTGTTACTACAGCTTTAAAGTCTTCAACTTTCAAGTGCCACATTGCTTCTGGAATGCCAAATTGCATGAGGTCTACACCTTCTACAGATTTGATACAGTCTGCATAGTATTGTGCAGCTCCACCGATTGCATTTAAATAAACGCCACCGTGTTCTTCAAGAGCAGCAAGTGTTTTCGCACCCATACCACCTTTACCCATAACTGCACGGATACCGAATTTTTTCATGATATCGCCTTGGTAAGGCTCTTCACGAATACTTGTTGTTGGTCCTGCAGCTTTTACATGCCATTTGTCTTCATCATCTTGTAGCATAACTGGTCCACAGTGATAAATAATTTGTCCATTTAAATCTATAGGAGCATCATTATCAGATAAATGCTTGTGAATCGCATCACGTCCTGTATACATCATGCCACTGATTTTTACTACGTCACCCACTTTTAGAGAACGAATTTGTTCTTCTGTAATTGGAGCACGAAGTTCGATTTCATCAGCACTTTCTTGTGTAGCTGCTGTTTCTTTCTCTGCTTCTGATACAAGATTGATTTTTTCGCCTTCTTGATATAACCATTCCTTAATGTCACCTGTTGTTGGATCAATTTGTACACCTAAGCGACGGAATGCCCAGCAATTATACGCTACAGATACGAAGAAACTAGCTGGAATACGGTTCATTACGCCTACTTTACAGCCTAATAGTGTAGTTTCACCACCGAATCCCATTGTTCCGATTCCTAATTCATTTGCATGCTCCATTACATACTCTTCTAATTTACGAAGATCTTCATGTGGATTTACATCATCCGCACTTCTGAATAATTGTGCCTTTGCTAAATCGTATCCAGAAGAACGATCGCCACCGATTCCTACACCGATGAATCCAGCACTACAGCCTTGTCCTTGTGCTTGATATACAGAATGCATGATACATTTACGAATACCATCTAAGTCACGGCCAGCACGACCTAAGCCTTCAAGTTCGCACGGAAGGCTGTATTGAATGTTTTTATTTTCACAACCGCCACCCTTTAAAATTAAACGAGTGTCGATATAATCTTTTTCCCACTGATCAAATTTAATAACTGGTAACCCTATTCCAAGATTGTCACCGCTGTTTTCTCCCGTTAATGAATCAACAGAGTTCGGACGAAGTTTTCCATCTTTCGTTGCTTGTGCAATCGCTTTATAAATTACCTCTTTAATTTCAAGTTGATTTACCCCAACTGGTGTTTTAATTTTAAACGTTGGTAAACCTGTGTCCTGGCAAATTGGTGATACATTTTCATCTGCCATATTGATGTTTTGTGCAATTGTTGCAAGACTCATCGCTGAACGAGTTCCTGCGATTTCTTTCTCCTTCGCAACCTTTAGAGCACGTCGTACATCCTTAGGTAGGTTTGTAGAAGTTTCTACAATCAATTGGTACATACTGTGTTGTAATTTCTGTAAGTTCATTCTATTTCCCCCTTATGTCAATCCCATAAAAATAGATAGAAAGTTTACACTTTTCCCTAAACTACATTATACCGCTCTACTTTAAATAGTAAAAGGAATAAGCCACGAAAAGCGGAAGTGCCCCGTTAAGCTCCGTATGGATTGGAGCCTGCCGACTGAGATATAGGAAACACGAAGAGCGGTTGAGCGATTCGATGTGTCTAGCTTCA
>NZ_JBALMO010000213.1:4119-13094 GCF_036963345.1 Bacillus sp. JJ722 | reverse complement strand
TGACTTATCGTAGGGAGGTCGGCGAAATCCACTAGGAGCTGGGCGCTGGAGCTAGACATAGAAATGCGGAAGTGCCCAGCCGCTTTGCTCCTTATGAACTGCTAAAAACAAAAAAGCCCCAAAAGGGACTCTCTTATCTTATTTTAAACTGTTCGCATTTCACTTCAAGTTCATCCAGCATTTCGATTAGACGATCTACATCTTCCAAATCCGCCTCTTCTGGATCTATATTATCAAGAACTTCTAAGAACATTGTTAAACGTTGTTTTAGAAAATTCATTTGATCATCTTTATTTGATATCGGTTTACCCATGAGCATATTGCCCCTTTCTGACGTATACACATAATACAGTTAGTAGTTATATTCTCTTACAAAAGCAAAAAAAATTCAATGAATACTTTCAAATCAATTGTTTTTCATTCCCAAAAAAGATACAGTAATATTTGTTTTAATCCTTAAATCCCCACATATACTCTAATGATATGCACCTTGATATGACCTATAAGGCATATAGAAAGCATTTAAGAAATACTATACTCTAATCTTAAGGGAGAAGCGAAAATGATCTTAAACAAAGAAAATCAATTACAACCGATAACGATAAACCACGACCCTTGGGAAGCTTATAATGACATAGAACAATTTGGAAAACAGATGTTAACCAATATTGAATTCACAACAACAAACCTTTGCAATATGCGTTGCGAGCATTGTGCGGTTGGCTATACATTAACGAATAAAGATGAAGCAGCACTGCCGATTGATTTACTGTTAAATCGATTAGATGAAGTCGAGCATTTGAAAGCATTAAGCATTACAGGCGGAGAGCCTATGATGTCTAAAAAGAGCGTTCAAAACTACGTCGTTCCTTTATTAAAGTATGCCCACGAACGTGGTGTTCGAACACAAATCAACTCTAACTTAACGGTCGACTTGGCAAGATACGATGATATCATTCCTTATCTAGACGTCCTACATATATCACACAATTGGGGAACAATTGATCAATTTATTGATAATGGCTTTGCCATGATGGACAAAAAACCAACAAGACAACAAAGAATAAAACTGTTTGATCGAATGATTGAAAATAGTAGAGAACTGTCCAAAAAAGGAGTCTTTGTATCAGCTGAGACTATGATTAATAATCGTACATTGCCTTATCTTGATAATATTCATAAACAAATTGTAGATGAAATGCTATGTAAACGCCATGAAGTACATCCAATGTATCCAAGTGATTTCGCGTCAGCATTACAAGCTGTTTCATTAGAAGAAACCCGTAGTGCAATAATGCATTTATTAGACATTCGTAATCAAGATGTGTGGATGCTATTCGGTACACTTCCATTTTACCCATGTAGTTCAAAACCTGAAGACATCGCCTTACTTCAAAAACTATATGCTGCCAAAAATGTAACGGTCCGTAATGATCCCGATGGTCGATCACGATTAAATATTAATATTTTCACTGGAGAAGTAATTGTAACGGACTTTGGTGATGCACCACCATTAGGGAATGTTCAAACAGATACACTACAACAAGCCTATGACAATTGGAATAACACTTCACTTGCAAACACTCTTAATTGTCATTGCCCACATGTAAAATGTCTAGGACCTAATGTACTTGTCAAAAATTCGTATTATCCGAATGTCGACTTCAAAATAAGAAAAGCGGATTCTAGTCTGATTCGTTAATATGAAGTATAGCAAAAAGGTGTCCTATTTCTAGGGCACCTTTTTCTATTGCATATAATACTCTTCCATTAAAAAGGACCGGTGAAGGGTTTTCTTAATTGTCTAGCTCCAGCACTTAGCAACTAGTGCTTCCGCTTTTCTACTTACCGTGGACGATCTGTCGCAATAAATCCAAATGATATGTGATCTTGTACAGGTATCCAAGCTCCAATTCCTTGTGATGTAACGTTTTTAATGACTAGTGATCTTTTGTTTCCTTTTAACATGAGATACACTTCACCATATGTCACTTTACCCTTTTCATTTACTGCACTTGCATAAGCATATAAGTAACCTAAACGATTAGGAGGGATATTATAAATTCGTTCGCTTTTAGTACCTCCGCCTATAACGGTTTCAAATGATAATGGTAAATTGGTTTTCTCTGCAGCTTTTAAAATCATCATCTTCTGTACATCTTGTGATGATGGAACTTTGGCTGTTAGTCCACCACGAATCATCTTCTGTAGCTCTTGCACATAGTGCATACGATACGGAATATTTCCTCCACGGTTATCGTGGTAATTCGTATTAATTTTTTGAAACTCCCAGTTTGGTGACGTTTCTGCTGATTCATAATGCAACGCCCAGTGACCTAAATAGATTGTTGCGCGATAGCCTAATGCAAATGGCGCTTTCGCTATCGTTGTTTCATTTAAAATTCGGATTAGCTCTGGATTTTCTATCTTTACATTGGAAGACGAAATCAGTTGTTTCGTAAGCTCACTCGGTTGTAAAAAAGGTAAATCTTGACTTGGATTGGGATACGTATTTTCTTTCGTAATATGAATGACATGAGCAGGGATTTTTAATGCAGCAACTTGACTGCTTCGCTGTGTCAATGATATTCCATTAGCTCCTAGAGGATATGCACATACTAATATTGCTGTGCTTATTGTAATGATCCATTTCTTCATTATGCTGACTCCTTCTCTCAGAAGTAGATTTTGATGTAAAGTTATTTTTTGTCGGCAATCAAGATTATATTCAACAAGCACCTAAATGTAATATTTTTGTAATTATTTGATTATTTACTTTATAAGTCCCAAGAGTTATAATAAGGGTAATCTTCAGTAGAAGGAGGGAACAATTGCGATAATACCAACTATTTTAAGGGGGTATGTCTATCGATTGTAACAGCAGCATTCTTTTTCTACACAAAATAACAATAGAAAGCGGTGAACCTTCCTACAAATATTATAACAAAGTCGTCATGTAAGGTTGTTTGAAATAAAGTAGCCAAAACGATTGGTAACGGTAATAGTTTGTTGGATTTAAGTATGCATGTAAATTTAATAAAAGAATTTTAATAATGACTCTGCAAATTTAGAACGTGTGCAGAGTCATTATTTTGTTTATAACAAGAAAAATCCGATACCCATAATCACATAGGCTGCTAGTAGTGTGGCTCCTTCAAACCAGTTCGTTTCCCCATCATTAGAGAGGACAATCATAAGAAAGACTGAAGTTACCATTGAAATTAACTCTGGCCACGTGAACACAAGTGGCATCGATGTTGGAAATAACAAAGAAATCAATACAAGAATTGGTGCGACAAACATCGCAATTTGCAACGTTGACCCTACTGCAATTTCAACTGCAACATCCATTTTATTTTTATATGCAAAGATAATGGCTGATGCATGTTCAGCAGCATTCCCTACAATTGCCACGATGATAATACCAATGAATAATTGCGACCATCCGAATGATGCTGCAACTGTTTCGAACGTATGAACGAGATTTTCCGAAACGTATGCAACAGCGACAGTTGCCAACAAGAGAATAATCAATGCTTTCTTCTTCGACCATTCTGGCACTTCCTCTTCCTCTAAAGAGCCTATCCCCTCTTTATGCTGATACACACCACGATGTGTTACCAACTTAAAGAATAATGCTGCCAAATACAATACAATCATAATAATAGCTATGCCAATACTTAAGGACATTGTCTTCGTTTCATTCATTGTTTGCGAGAAAACTTCCGGAATAACAAATGCCACAATCACCGCAAATATTAATAATCCAGCATTATGCCTAGCATCGAATACGTTAAACTTTTGACGTTTAAACTTTAAACCTCCGATAAAGAAAGAAAGGCCCGCTACGAGCAACAAGTTACCTAGTACAGAACCAGTTAATGATGCTAATACTACTTCAATTAAGCCCGCTTGCAATGCAAAGATAGAGATGATTAATTCTACCGCATTACCAAACGTCGCATTCAATAATCCACCCACTCGCGGCCCCATAACAACAGCTAAACTCTCAGTTGCCCTCCCCATAAAACTAGCCAGCGCAATGATCGTCACACAATACACACCAAACATCACTACGCTCGGCCAATGCATGAGGCTTCCCGCTAAAGAGAGCGGTAATCCCAATAGTAAAAGAATAAAAAATATTTTATTTCCCATACACTTACCTCACTTTCCAATGCGCTTATTTGGTTAGGTTACCCCTATCCAACCATTTTCTTGCACAAAATGGACATTGTAAGTACGATAGATATAGGACAAAAATACGACAAAGGAAACATACAATCATGAACAAAGATACCTTACGCTTTTGGATACTTGTTAGTATCGTTGGAATTTCTGGTTTTTCACAGGGCATATTGATGCCTCTAATCGCTATTATTTTCGAAAGTGATGGAGTAAGTTCTTCATTAAATGGGCTTCATGCAACAGGCTTATACATTGGTGTTTTATTCGCAGCACCTTTTATGGAAGCACCTTTACGACGCTTTGGATATAAGCCATTGATTATAGTAGGTGTTGGAGCAGTAGCAATCGCTTTTGCTTTCTTTCCTATGTGGAAATCATTCTGGTTTTGGTTTATTTTAAGACTTATTATTGGTATTGGGGATCATATGCTTCATTTTACAACGCAAACATGGATTACCGATTCTTCACCAGTACATAAACGCGGAAGAAACATCTCGATTTATGGTTTGTTTTTCAGCCTTGGATTTGCTTTCGGACCTATAATGGCACGATTAGTACAAATAAATGAAGCACTTCCATTTATCATTTCATCTGCGGTCACTGTTTTAGCATGGTTAACTGTATTATTACTTAAAAATGAATATCCTGCGCAAAGTACACAAACAGAATCCATCTTCAGTACATTTTCACGATTTAAAAATGTATTACGATATGCTTGGGTTGCGTTGCTTCCACCACTGGGATTCGGCTTTTTAGAAGCTTCGTTAAACGGTAATTTTCCTGTCTATGCACTACGAAACGGAATAAATATTGATGCTGTATCATTAATTTTACCCGCCTTTTCTATTGGAAGTATCATTTTCCAAATCCCATTAGGCATGATTAGTGATACATACGGTCGTCGAAAAGTTCTTAAAATTATTGTTTTAATAGGTTGCGTAACTTTCACTGCTGCTGCTATCATTCAAGATTCAGTAATCGGCTTATTACTTTGCTTCACATTCGCTGGCATGATTGTAGGCTCACTATTTTCACTTGGTATTAGCTATATGGCCGATCTGTTACCGAAAGATCTGCTACCTGCTGGAAATTTACTTTGTGGAATGTTCTTCAGCTTCGGTAGCATGATTGGACCTTTTTTAGGTGGACTAGTTATTGAGCATTTTGCTGGAGGATCTTTCTTCTATCTACTAAGCTTCGTTTTATTAAATATATTCTTTGCTTTACTAAGTTTCAGACCAAAGAAGAAGCATGCACATGATTTTGCACTTTAAATAGTAAGTCATATTTGTTTATGTTCCTTATTGCATCAAACTTCTTACAATTTCTGGACCTTCCTTTAGGCGTAATAGGACATGAAGGCAGTACGATTCTTGTTATATTAAACGACTTGCGCTTATTGCGTAGTTAAGATAGAAAAGGGCTAAAGCTCTCAGCTTTAGCCCTTTTCTTGTTTAATGATATCCGTTCTGACCGTTTGCAGAACTTGATGTTTTATGTTTTGGCTTATTTTTACCCTTTTGCTTAGTACCGCCATCTTTTTTTGTGTGCTTTGCCATAGTATATTCATCCCTTCTAATTGCGTAGTGAACGATGTAACCGTTCAAACTTATCATGGCTTATAATCGACCTTAATATGAAAGAGAATTACTGGGATGTCTTACGCTCACTAACCATTGCGTTCAATTCGCCACCAATAATGATAATGTGAGCTGATAAGTAGAACCAAAGCATTAAAGCGATAATACCTCCGATGCTTCCATATGTAGCCGTATAACTGGAAAAGTTATTTACATAGTAGGAAAATCCCCAAGAAACAACTGACCATCCAACGGTCGTAAATAATGCGCCTGGCGCAACCTTGCGTCGCAGATTTCTATTAAATGGAACCAACCAATATAATATGCTAAATACACAAAATAAAATGAGTATACTCATTACCCAACGAAGGACATTCCATACTACTTGAAAATTATGGTTAAGATCAAGGTGAGAAAATATAAACATGCCTATTTGCTTACCGAATACAGGTAAAATTAATCCAATAATAAAAACAAACACCATAGCGATTGTTAATATAATCGAAATGGTTCTTGTAAATAAATAGGTACGATTATCTTCAACATTATAAGCTCTGTTAAGGGCTTTATGAATAGCATTCATACCATTTGAAGCTGACCATAGTGTCGCGATAACCCCAAAAGATAGTAATTTACCGCTACCTTGCATAATGTTAATAACTTGGCTTTCAATAATCTGCATGGAACTTTCAGGAACGTAAGTACTTAGAAAGGCTAGAATATCTTGAGCTGTAATGGGTAAGTACGGTAGAAGCGTTACCAGAAAGAGCAACAATGGAAAAATTGATAATAAAAAGAAAAACGCAAGTTGAGCAGCCATACCAGATACATCATGGTCCTGCATTCTTATAATTATCTTAGCTAAAAATCTTGTTGTAGTCACTGCGCTTTTCTTAATCATGGTATCACCCCACACATTTATCAATTATAGCTTAAACATGTACTTCCTCTTCCCTACGATCTTCAGTAAAGGCTTCTTTCGTTTCTTTAACAACAGAAGCTAATTGTGGTGTAATATCCTTTATCGCTTCCACTTGATTGGTAATCACTGCCACATCTTCCGTAATGCTTTCGATTGTAGAACGAATTTTATTCGATGTCTCTTTTACTTGTCCGATTACACGATCTGGATTTTGAATGATTTCACGTGTTTCTCGTAAGCCTTTCTTAGCACATTCAATTGTTGTCTCCCTCGTGTGACGATCTAGCAGACTAATTGCTGCACCAGCTAATGCTCCTAATAATATACCTTGTAATAATTTATTTTTATTCGAGCATTTGTTATGACATGTACTCAAAATGTTCTCCTCCCTTTCTATTTTATAACCCTTGTTCTGTTTTTATTTTCTGTAGCAATGCTTGACATCCTTTGTTAACCAAATCATATACTTCATCAAAGTTACCCGTGAAATATGGGTCAGGAACATCTTTATTCTGAACATCTGGGACAAGATCTAACAGCCTTCCTACATATGCTTCAGTATTTCCTTCTTGCCACTGCTTCATATTTTCAATATTGCTTGTATCCATCGCAATAATATATTGATATGTATCATAATCTTCAGTAACCATTTGACGGGCCTTCATACCTTCATAGCTAATTTCTTTACGATCCAATAAATCACGTGTACCTTGATGAGGTTGGTGACCAATATGCCAATCCCCTGTACCTGCAGAATCTATTGTAATACGGTCATCTAACCCTTCCCGTTTTACTAAATCACGAAACATCGCTTCCGCCATTGGAGAACGACAAATATTGCCTAAGCATACGAATAATACGTTTACCAAAATATCCACTTCCCTACATTTTTTATCCCGTTCAACTAATAATCGGTGGGAGATGGACGAAAACCACCACCGATTAAAGTTTCACTTTATCTACCTTACATAATAGTATATTTATAACTATATTTTCTATTTTTTTAAGTTTCTTTTGGTAATTCTTTAAGTTCGCCCTCATTCAGGTTATACTTTTTTAAGATAGAACACTAGGGGAAAGGAAGTTAAGAAATGGATTTAACAAAGAACACACCTGAAAATGTAGAATATATGGTTGAAAAAATAAAAGAAAAACTTCGTATGATGAATGTAGGAGCCATTAACTCTTCACACTTCAACCATGACATGTACGAAGAGTTAAATGATTTATATACAATGGTTATGAGCAAAAAAACATTTAGCATAAGTGAGATGGAAGCCATTGCTTCAGAGCTAGGAAGCCTAAAGAAAGTGTAATGAAAGCTACTTCTTACTATTAAAAAGAACTATCATTGTAAGATAGTTCTTTTCTTTTTCATATATTATCCCCGCATTTCTGTATTCATCACAACATAACGTCAATGTTTAAATATATACAAGTTAGAGTATAAGTAAGTACTAAATAAATTATGTTATAATGGCTTCAAAAACATTTACGCATAATTTTCAATGATGAAAATGAAGGTGATTTAGTATGAATGACATTCACAGCATTGTTCTTTTCGATGGTGAGTGCAATTTATGTAATAACAGCGTACAATTTATTTTAAAGCGAGATCATAAGCAGTATTTTCAATTTGCTTCATTACAAAGTGAAATTGGTCAAACTTTACTACAACAACATCATTTGCCAAAGACACTAAATAGCGTTGTCGTTATTGAACAAGGGGTTGCCTACACTGAATCAGATGCACCTATACACGTCTGTAAACATTTAAATGGACTTTGGAAATGGCTATATGCAGCAAAACTAATCCCTACGCCTTTACGCAACTTTTTTTATAGAATTATCGCAAAAAACCGCTATCGATGGTGGGGAAAATCATCCTCTTGCATGCTTCCTACACCAGATTTAAAAAAACGTTTTTTGTCTTAACATCCAACAAAAAACGTATCTATTGGATCTTTGTATAAAATTATAAATATTTTGAATTTTCTGTTAAAAATTTATGTATTTTTTGTTACAGATGGAATATAATTAAATTATCCATAAAGCTAATATGTTTAAAGTGAAACAACTCCCTAAACTTAAATATGATTAGTGGTGGAACTTGGTGAAATAAACCAGGTTTTAATATGGATGAATCAGATGTTTAACCCCCTTATGATGGTTATTTAGCCATTAAAATTTACCTAATAATTCCCCATTTCTGATCCATGACAACCATTTGTTATGGAAATTTTTTTGTATTTAGAAAAGCGGAAGCGCCCCGTTTTGCTCCGTAT
>NZ_JBALMO010000213.1:0-3985 GCF_036963345.1 Bacillus sp. JJ722 | reverse complement strand
GGGCGCTGGAGCTAGACAAGGCGCAAAATTCTGTACTTTTTTTATCTTTTAAAAAAGCTGCCACAATCGTGACAGCTGACAGCATTTCTTATTTATTTAATTGTGTCCGTGGTGTAATCAAAATCTCTACACGTCTATTCTTTGCACGGCCCTCTGCTGTATTATTTGTAGCAATCGGCTTATACTCTCCAAAGCCTTTTGCACTAAACCATTCAGGACTTAGTTTCGGATTTTCTAACAATACTTTCATAAAGTTCACAGCACGCATAACACTTAAATCCCAGTTGGATGAAAATTGTGAATTAGATATTGGAACATTATCTGTATAACCACTAATAACAATACTACGCGGTGGATCCATAACAAGTAAATCGGCAATTTCATCTGCAACTTGTCGATCTCCACCTCGAACGTCTGCACTACCTGATTCAAAAAGAACATTATCTCTTATCGAAATCATTAGTCCTTCACCAGTTAACGATGTTCCAAGCTGATCCTTTAGATTATTCTTCTCAATATATTCAGTAACTCGCTCTTCAACTGCCGATAACTCTTTATAATCTTTTTCTCCAAGTGCTTTTCTCACTTCACCCTCACTAGGAAGCGCAGTATCATTTTCCGAGTCGCTTCTACCATTTGACTCAATAGGACTCGCAAAATCCATTACACCTGATCCACTCGTAAAAATATCATTAAAGGCTTTTGATAATTGTTGAAACTTAACAGCGTCTACTGAACTCATCGCAAATAAAACAATAAACAGAGCTAAAAGTAATGTCATTAAATCGGCATATGGAATTAACCAAGATTCATCCATATGCTCATCATGGCGTTTTTTCTTTTTCTTTCTAGCCATCTTGCTTCACTTCGCCTTCTAGCCATTTTTTACGGTCTGCGGCAGGCAAATAGGAAGTTAGCTTTTGCTCAATCGTTCTAGGAGCTTCTCCTTCAATTATTGATAGAATACCTTCTATCATCATATTCTTGATACGTACTTCTTGCATTGATTTACGTTTTAACTTATTTGCAAACGGATGCCATAACACATAGCCTGTAAAAATCCCTAATAATGTAGCAACGAATGCTGCAGAAATTGCTTCACCAAGTGCTTCTGTATTTTCCATATGTCCAAGCGCTGAAATTAAGCCAATAACGGCACCTAATACTCCTAGAGTTGGTGCATATGTACCTGCTTGTGAGAAGATGGCAGCACCAGCCTGATGGCGCTCTTCCATTGCTTCAATCTCTTCAGACAAAATATCTCGTATGTAATCCGCACTTTGACCTTCAACAGCTAAGTTTAAACCATTACGTAAAAAAGGATCTTCTACTTGTTCAGAAATTCCTTCTAACGCTAGTAAACCTTCTTTTCGAGCAATAATTGCCCACTCAGAAAACGTTTTGATCAATTCTTCTGGTTGAATTAATTGAGTCTCTTTAAACAAAATTTTAAATAATTTGGGCACTCGCTTAATTTCATTGGTTGGAAAGGCAATTATAACAGCAGCTGCTGTTCCTACTATGATAATGAGGTATGCAGCTGGATTAATTAATGCCGATGCAGGAACCCCTTTTAAGAGCATCCCGACAAAAACAGCTATAACCCCGAGTATAACTCCCAAAATAGACGTTTTATCCATATAACTCACCCGACTTTTCTTTTATAATTCTATATATCATATCGGATAAAAATCAGAAAAAATGAGAGTTTTTTATATTTTTATCTATTAAATATTTTATTGTGTACAAAAAAACAAGTTACCAATTAATAGTAACTTGTTTTTTCTGTATTTATTGTGGTAATCGATAATCACCTTGTTTAACTAAGTTTTTCTTTCTTAAGAATTTCGCTACTACGAATGAAATAAGGACCGGAAGAATGATATAACATACTAACATGCCTATGATTACAAAATTACTATCACTAGTAGCAATCATATTAATAGGTGCTACAAATGAACTTAAACCCATACCAGCGATTTCTTTTGTCGCTTCTAAATTAAAGACCAGTGTCGCAATCGGTCCAACAATCGCACTTGATATAACAGTTGGAACAATAATGTACGGATTCTTCGTAATATTTGGTAACTGAACTTTCGGAGTACAAATTCCTTGTGCTAAGAAACCACCTAAGTCATTTTCTTTTCTAGAAATGAAGGCCAAGCCTGCGAAATGAGCCGCACAACCAGCTAGTGCCGCACCAGCTGCAATACCATCTAAGTTTAATGCAATTGCAAGTGCCACTGATGATGCTGGAGATAGTAATAATAATCCCCATACGACCGCAATAACAACAGAAGTTACTAATGGGCTACCACTTGCTGCATCTGTAATAAAACCACCAACAGCTGTTAAAATAGGACTCATTACTTTGAATATTCCAATACCAACGAATCCACTTAAACCAATTGATAAAATTGGTATTGCCATCATATCAAGTGGCGTCTTACCTGTTACTCTCTTACCAATATAAGTCGCTAATGTAGCTGTTAATAATGCACCAATTGGTTCTCCACCAACAATAGTCATCCCAGCGTCTGTTATTTGAATAGATCCAGCACCAATTGTTGAAGCTGCCATTGCTGAGAAGATTGTTAATCCATTCGCACCTAACATGAATGCGATACCTGCACCAATTGCTGGAGCCATAAGTACTTTAGCAACCGTTCCAATTAATATTAATGATTGCAAATCTAACATTTTACCGATATTTTCAAGTAATAAACCAATACCTAGGGTAACGAAAATAGCTTGTGCTATACCAGTAGACGCTTTGAATATACGGGGCATAATATATTCTTTCATCGTTATTCACCTATCCTTTAGTAGCCGATTTTTGCCATGTATTCTCTTAAAACTTGGTTAGAGTTTTTGAATTTTTCCATTTCTTCTTCAGTTAAGTTTAGTTCTACAACTTCTTTCGCACCTTCACGAGTAATAATTGTTGGAACACCTGTACAAATGTCTTCGAATCCATACTCTCCGTCTAAAATTGTAGAAACGGCGATGATTTTATGATCATCATTGAAAATTGAACGTGTAATCGATGCTAATGCACATCCGATTCCATAATAAGTTGTCCCTTTACGATGTAAAATTTCAAATCCAGCTTTGCGAACTTGAACAATGATTTCATCAAGATCGATATGGCCTAATGTTTCTTTATGCTCTTCTAAAATTTGCATAAACGGTTTTCCACCGATTGTTAAATGTGACCAAGCAGCAAATTGTGAATCTCCATGTTCACCTAATGTATAGCCATGAATACTTCTTGGGTCTACATTAATGTGTTGAGAAAGGATTGATTTTAGACGAGAAGAATCTAATGAAGTTCCTGTTCCAAGTACTTGATTACGAGGAAGCCCCGATTCTTTCCAAACTAAGTAAGTAATGATATCTACTGGATTAGAAGCAATTAAGAAAATACCATCAAAACCACTTTTCATAACGCCATCCACTACAGATTTTGCAATCTTAGCACTTAGCTCTAATGTATCTAATCGAGTTTGACCTGGTTTTGGAGGACCTCCAGCTGTAATGATTACAATGTCCATATCCTTACAATCCTCATATGAACCCACACTTACTTTCGTACGTGAAGTTGTGAAATCTATACAATGCTGTAAGTCCATCGCTTCTCCAAGCGCTCTTTCTTTATTGATGTCAATCAACATCAATTCATCACAAATATTTTGGTTAACCAATGAGTAACCTGCACTAGCTCCGACGAAACCAGTACCAACGATTGCTACTTTTCTTGTTGTAACTTTCATTTCTGTCATCTCCTAAAAGTAAAACTTTTTTGTTTTTTATCTCTCTATATTTTTATTTTTCTTTTGCATCAAGTTTGTGAAATCTTGAGCAAGTGTTTTACGAGCTAAATTATAATGAACAATCTACCTATCTGGATATAGACAAATTGTGAACAATAACACTTTCAGATGAATGTGTTATTTTTTTGTATGTTAACTAAATAATACATATA
>NZ_JBALMO010000212.1:0-4582 GCF_036963345.1 Bacillus sp. JJ722 | reverse complement strand
CTGAATATACAAGTTTACTGATTGGTTTTGTTACTGTATTCATAGTAACTATATTAAATCGAAAACTAAAAAATCCTTTATTAGTCATGTATATCCTCATTTTAACGTCATTCGGTGTTTCATTCCATTTAACACTGTTAACACCTAACATCAGTAATTTTATGTTTATTACAATGGGGATTATTTTTGCAGCTTTTTATCAAAAGAAAAAAATTCTCATTTTTTCAGCGATCACTTCTGCCATTCTTCATTTTCTATTATTGATATTGAAAGGGCCCGAAATATTGTTGAATTCATCAATCGTTCACTTATCATACTTTTTCTTTTTTACTACCTTTACTTTTATTGTTCTACTATATATGGTTACATTTATGCAAAGATCACAATTGAAATCGGAAAGAAAAGAATCCAAAGCTAGAGAAGACTTGCATGCTACAAAGTCATTATATGAATCTTTATTTACTTGCTCTAAAGATGCTATAGCTATCCTTAATTCTAAAGGAAATGTTTTAGAAGTTAATCATGCTTTTCAAGATTTATACCAAGCTCCCGCAAACCTAATCATACAAAATGGGCTTCAAACCTATTTTACCGATTGTCATGAAGCCTACCATCACGCTCTTCAATCTGTACAAGAAGGAAAAAGTATTACAGGTCTCGAGCTTAATAGTGTTACTCATAACGGAGATCGAATTATTATCGAGGCAACTATTTCTCCCATTTATAATGTTTATGAGAAGATGAACGCTATTTCTTTTATTATTCGAGATGTAACTGAAAAACGAATGTTGGAAGAATACATGAAAAACGCGGAAAAACTAAAAATTACCGGAGAAATTGCTGCTGGTGTTGCTCACGAGATTCGAAACCCGCTAACTGTTATTTCTGGCTTTATGCAAATGTTAAATGATGATAATTGCCCACGCAGTATGTATATCGATATTATTACATCTGAAGTCAAACGAATGAACAGCATTATATCTGAATTTTTGTTACTATCTAAACCACATGTTTCAAATATAAATATACACAACCTTAAAGTGATACTAAATGAAATTCTATTATTATTTCAATCCGAAGCGCATTATAAAGGGGTCACAATCACTTCAGATTGCCAACCTGGTACTTTCTTAGTCTATTGTGAAGGTAATCAGTTAAAGCAAGTATTTATTAACCTTTTAAAGAATTCCTTAGAAGCTATGCCCCAAGGTGGTGAAATTGTAATTCAATGTGCTGTTCATAATACAGAAACGATTCAAGTCTTAATAAAAGATAATGGTATGGGTATTCCAAAAGAGGTTCTACAACAAATATGGAAACCTTTCTTTACGACAAAAGAAGAAGGAACGGGACTAGGATTACTTATTACAGAAAGAATTATTAAGCAACATCATGGTTCAATTACTATTACAAGTGAGTTAGGGAACGGAACAACTGTTGACATCTCCCTTCCCATTTACAAAAAACAAGATGTAACATTCTTTTCTAAAAGCACGGTTGGATAACAATTTGCACTTATCCTTTATGAATACGTTTATATTCCAAAGCTTAAAATACCTTAAGAGGCTGCCACCGTTGCGTAAGCCTCTTTTTACCATTAATAACAAAATATTCAAAAAACTAATTAAAGTTGGTTCAATTCATCTAATATAAGAAAAGTATGTTCTTTATTTTTAATGTTATAATGTTATATGTAATTTTTTCTAGGTTACTAAATTGTAAAATTATCCTTCTATGATAAAAATCATAGCTTTATATCCTTTAATAGAAAGAGTGTCAACATGGGCGTTATACGTAAAAATATATTTCTTTATACAATTATCATCATTATTCCAACAATAGTAGCCGTTTTATTATTTAGACAGTATTTAGAAAAACAAGAACAATTAGAAATACAGCAAGATACGCTTAGATTAGGTGAGCTACAGCAACAATACATTCAAACATTGATCAAAGAAACAGTCAAAAGTCTTGATGTATTATCTATTATTGCATTGGATTCTATGTATAAAAATGAAGAAATAACCAATTTATTAATTGAAACAAAAAAGACTGATAAAAGATACGGCGACTTATATCTTGTTAATTCAAAGGGGGTTATTGAAACAGGGACTATAGATGATTATAATGGGTTAAAAGTTCGAGATACTTACATTAAATCATGTGGTACTAATAAGGAACCGTATGTTGCTGTTGTAAGGGAAGCCAATTATCAAAATCTAATAACTGTCTGTAACCCAATTTTAGATCAAATCGATAATATATCTGGCTTTCTACTCGTTCAATTAAAGCTAGATTATATTCAAAATGTCCTAGAGTTATTAACACCGAAAATAGCTGTAAAAATAACCGATCAATTTGATACTGAAATCTTCACAGTTAATGACCATTTGAAACAAGGGGATTATCAGCAAAGTATTCCGTTCGAGGACATACCGTGGACGCTACACCTAAATCATCCACAGCACGAAATTAAAATTAACCCTAATACACTTTTGCAATTTACAATTGTCTTTCTTATCGTAACTCATATCATCTTTTTTGGTATTCAGTTTATGCTTTTACAACGAGATGCAATTAGACAAAAAAAAATGCATGAAAGCCAAAAACTAAAAATGTTAGGTACTCTTGCAGCTACAACAGCTCACGAAATCAGAAATCCATTAACAGGTATTAAAGGACTAGTACAGCTATTATGTGAAAAGTATCAAGATAATCAAGATCATCAAGATCAAATGTACTTCTCAGTTATCCAAAAAGAAATTACGAGAATCAATGAAATTATCAATGATTTTCTCGTACTAGGAAAACCAAGTGCTCATCCACTTGAAATTGTCGATTTACAATCTGTCGTTACAGAAATTCAACCAATATTAGAAGCGGAGTCAAGCACCCATTCTACAATTCTCTGCGTTGAAAATACAAGAGAAGTTCTTCTTGTTCGAGGTTTAAGAGATCAAATTAAACAAGTTATCTTGAATATTACAAAGAATAGTTTTGAAGCTTGTAGTCCAGGTAATCAAGTTTTCATTTCAATCTCTACAAATCAAGGCTCAGCTGTACTTACAATTGAAGATAATGGAAAAGGAATGTCTAAACATACGTTAAAGAATATATATGAACCGTTTTACACAACTAAAAACTATGGAACCGGTCTTGGGCTCTATATTTGTAAAAGGATCATTACAAACTTCAACGGCACAATTACCATTAATAGTAAACTACATATTGGAACTACAATTACAATTGTTTTACCTTTAGCTAATGCTAAACATTAAACAACTTAGCTTACTTATTCGATGGCAACATTCATAAGAAAGGGGGATGTATGAAATGAGTAGTCCTGTTGGTAACATACAGCCAAAAACTATGGCAGAACAAACGAATCAAACAGCTTATAAGTTCTTGTTTATTATGGGCTTTTGTCATTTGCTGAATGACACACTTCAAGCTGTTGTCCCTGCTATGTTTCCCATTTTGGAAAAAGAATTATTACTCTCCTATACACAATTAGGGTTGATTGCTTTTTCTTTGAACATGGTTTCTTCCGTCATGCAACCTATTGTCGGCTGGTATACAGATAGCAAACCATTACCATATGCTCTTCCTATAGCCATGTTAAGCACAATGGTTGGCATGATTTTATTAGCCATTGCTCCGTCTTATAACATGATTATTATCTCTGTTATTTTTATTGGTATAGGCTCAGCAATCTTTCATCCTGAGGGATCCAGAGTGGTACATATGGCAGCTGGGACAAAAAAAGGACTCGCACAATCTATCTATCAAGTAGGAGGTAATGGAGGTCAAGCACTTGCGCCACTTATTACCGCTTTAGTATTAATACCA
This sequence comes from Bacillus sp. JJ722, assembly GCF_036963345.1. NCBI lineage: Bacteria > Bacillati > Bacillota > Bacilli > Caryophanales > Bacillaceae > Bacillus > Bacillus sp. JJ722. The sequence continues at coordinate 733 of NZ_JBALMO010000212.1, read as the reverse complement.
ATCGGGCAAATTGGTGGACTTACATTTGCACCTCTAGCATTATTAGCTAGTATTTTATTATTCTATATAGCACGCTGGTATTCACAACAAATTAAATTGTTCCCAGTGAAAAAGAAAAAGAAAAAGGAATCTAATAAACTTTCTTCAAGAGTCTGGACAGCATTAGGGATCATTTTATTTCTAATATTCGCGCGCTCTTGGTATATCTCAGCAATGACCAATTTCTTTGCTTTCTTCATGATGAAGCAGTACGATTTCTCAGTAGAAAAAGCACAAATATTTATTTTCGTATTTTTACTCGCGGGGGCTTGTGGAACATTTTTCGGTGGACCACTTGCAGACCGATTTGGTAAGAAAACAATTATTGTTCTATCCATGCTTACTTCAGCTCCATTAACGGCTATACTCCCATTTGTACCGTCTTACATGGCATTATTGCTATTATTCATTATTGGGTTTATCTTAATGTCGAGCTTTTCAGTAACAGTAGTATATGCTCAAGAGCTAGTACCTGGTAAGGTTGGTACCATGGCAGGTTTAACAGTTGGATTAGCATTCGGAATGGGCGCTATTGGCTCTATTGTAATTGGAAGTATGGCAGATAATATCGGACTTGTTACAACGATAAAGCTAATGGGTTTTCTTCCATTACTAGGTTGTTTAAGCCTCTTCCTCCCTCCAGACCACTCTTTACGCAAGACAAAATAGATACATTCATATAACGGTCATATTT
>NZ_JBALMO010000211.1:0-3868 GCF_036963345.1 Bacillus sp. JJ722 | reverse complement strand
ATGAAGCAGCTAAGAGAAATGGCAGTAAAGGAGATAGTGTTTTTATGGCTTCTATAGAAAAATTACTAAAGGATTTGGAGCAAGGTCGAAAAATAAAATGGGATACTAATAAGCTAGCTAAAATACTAAGGTCAGTAAAAGATCCGTTTACTTCAGGATATATTGCTGAAAAAAAAGAAAAGTTTGACGAACTGGTTCGTTTGTTAAACGAGGGATACTTAACAATACAGGTAGGAAGATATAAAACGGAATTTGACATCGAAGATGATCATATAGATGAAGAATATTTAGCAGTGGTTCGTGAATATGAAGAAAGATTAAAAGCAAGCGGAGAATTTGATATATTTGAAAGAATAAGAGCTTCTTTGAAAAATACTCAAGCTGTTTCGATGAAATTTTATTGGTATAGAAAATTACAGAATTTAGGTTCTAACATAATACAAATTCGAAGACATAATTATTCTTTGTATGCAGAGGATTTACAGATTAAAATCGTTATAGGTGACTGTAATTTACCACATACATTGGAATCATTTCATAAGGGACTACAACGGCTTATTATATTACCTTATATTAAAAAAGAACATACATACTATTACATTGCAATTTCCTCAACAACTTCAAAGAATGAATATATTGAATCCAAAATGTAAGAAGATTGCTGTGAAATAAAAGTAATTGCTTTAGTTGATGATTACTATTATGGAATGAAAACTGTGAAAATTAGTTACTGAAACTCATTATCCGATTTCGCTGATCAAGAATGACATTATATGAAACATTCATAAAAATTATATCCTTTTAGGAGCGATTCATAAATATGTTGAATCGCTTTTTTGTATAGTGGAGAATTTATGGAAAAAGATATTACTGTAACATGAAATGGTAAATAGAGGTATGACTTGATATAATTTGCATGAAAAACAGATTATTGAACAAAATTAGGGGGGATTTCGTTGGTTAGATTACTGCTTCACTTAGAGGGGGTATTTGTGTTCTTATTAAGTGTGTATTTTTATTCTCAAAATAATTTTAGCTGGATATTATTTTTTGTATTGCTGTTGAGTCCAGATTTATCGATGTTGGGGTATCTAGTAAACAATAAAATCGGTTCAATATGCTATAACTTATTTCATACATACATATTAGCTATTTTTTTAATATTCATTGGTGTTATATGGTCAATAGATTTAGTGTTAGCACTAGGTTTCATTCTAGCAGCCCACATTGGTATGGATCGAACGGTTGGCTATGGGCTTAAATACCAGAACGAGTTTAAAGACACACATTTAAATAGAATATAGTTAACTCTCCATAATTATATAAATAGAAATCCTAACATGTTAAAAAGAGGAAAAGTCAATATTGGCTATTCCTCTTTTTTGTATGGTGATTCGATTATGTAACTTTTTATGGACTTAACATTAAAACCAAGAATCGTTTACTTTAAATTAATGGTGGCTTAATGCTTTTTGTGTATTATTTGTTTTACAAAGAATTTCTTTGTAAGGAAAGATCTTTGAATAGTAAAAGGATGTTCTGCCTAAACGGAATCTTTTAGTAAGATTTGGGCCTTCGCTACAATCTAGAACAACATATTGTGTAAAGAGGAGATGACAATGATGAACGATCAATCACATTTACAAGGAAATAAATCGACGCAGTTGTTGGTAGTGTAGTGGACTAGCCATTTTATGAAAAAATAGTAGATGGTTATTTGTTTATAGTGTTCGGAAATGAAAAACATTTATATGATCATCTTCCGAACTACATAAGTCTTCCACAATTCGATTGACTACGACGTACTTTAGCAAAAACAAAGTGGTCATTATAAATGTGACTTTTATAGAATGCAATTGTTTGGTGAGTGATTAATTATCAGAAAAGAAAGATAAAAAATCCATACTTTATGAAGCTTTAACTGGGGTAATAAGAAATGACAATTTAAAATCTTTTTTGTGAAAAGAGGGATCCCTATGAATAATAAACAAAATGATCATGAAATGAATAGTGGGACAAGTAATGATTTTTTTGATAAAAAAATGGATCGTAGAAGCTTTTTTAAGAAGACATCAGGAGTTGCTGGAGCTACGCTTGGGTTAACGTTGATTCATTCACTAAATAGTTTGCCTGTAGAGGCTGTATCTAACTCTTCAATTATTTATTCAAAGGGAAATAAACCAGATTTAGTGTTTCCGGTTATAAGCGATGTACATATTAATTCTGGCAATAATAAAACTTTAGAAAAGTTTATTACTACTTTGGAACAATTAAATCAGGTAGCTCCAACACAAGATGCTTTTGTGGTTGTTGGTGATTTAACCGATTATGGAGTTACATCAGAATATGATAAGTTTATGACTGCTTACAATGCAAGGAAACAAGCGAAAGCTACTTCAATGTTTGCTATCGGTAATCATGACTACTGGAATGGGTTATCAGTGGCTGACGCTCAAGAAAGATTTAAAGAGAAAACAGGTATGGAATCCATTTACTATCATAAGGTCATCAAAGGATATCACTTTATTGTTCTTGGTACTGAAGATGGTAAAACTGAAGGAACTTTTTCGGCAAAGCAGATTGCATGGCTAGATGAACAGTTAAAGCTGGCGAACGATGATGATCGCAAGAAACCAATTTTTGTCTTCCATCATCAGCCCATCAAAGGAACCATTTATGGTAGCGAATGGGGCTTCTCTGAAAATAGAGATCTTTTTTACAATACTTTTAAAAAATATCCGCAAGTCATTTCTTTTTCCGGTCATACCCATTATCCGTTAGATGATCCTAGAATTATTCATCAGAAAGATTTTACTTCTATCGGAACTTCTTCAGGTGCCTATTTGTATCTAGATGCCGGAAGAATTCAAGGAGAAGTGCCTGAGGGAGCCGATATTCTTAATCAAGCACTAATTGTAGAGATATATAACAATAAAGTATTGATAAAACGCCGTGATATTCATAACAATGATTGGACAGGAGAACCATTTGAAATTAATCTTCCTGCTAATAAGCATAATTTTAAATATATAGAAGATAGAGATAAAAAGGCACCTTACTTTATGAACGACGCAATGCTATCCATTGTTCATGAAATGACAACTGCAACTGGGTTAGCTATTATGTTTACTCAAGCGAAAGATAAGGTTCTTGTACATGACTATCAAGTAGTGGCTAGAAATATCGAAACAGGTGAAGTTTCTAGGGAATTCATTGCATTCTCAGAATTTTATAAGGACCCTGTGCCAAATCCATTAACGCTACCAATCGAAGGATTAAAGCCTAATACAACTTATGAGATTGAAGTACTTGCCCTTGATGCATACGGAAATAAAAGTAATAACTCTTTAAAAGTATTAGGGAAAACTATTGACGGTGAAGTGAAGGATGTAAACATTACTTTATCTAAAGATGTATTAAACGGAATAGAGGATCTAGTAGAAGTAACAGTTGAAAATGCGAGAATCCCAAAAAGTGACTGGATTGGATTATATGAAGTAAATGAAAATCCCGGTGATGTTGCATCAATTTGGTGGAAGTACACGCAAGTTACAGATGGAACGTTCAAATTTACTTACAATCCTAAAGACAATATTTATCCAAATCGATATAAAGAAGGATCGACGTATAAGTTCGTTTATTTCTATGGAAGTGGGTATGATTCTGTAGCTTCAACAACATTCACTGTGAAAAGTAAATAATAGTCTTAATGTTACAAAAAATGAAGATGTAAGCAACAAGCTTACATCTTCATTTTTAGAATAGATTTATTAACATTGCCGTATGTATTTGCTTTTATTATTAGTATACTTTAAAGAAGATTGACAGATAAAATTGTTCATCTAGATTTACATAAAGGCCATTAATG
>NZ_JBALMO010000210.1:1152-1387 GCF_036963345.1 Bacillus sp. JJ722 | reverse complement strand
CCATTTTATTTTTCGACCTTGCTCCAAATCCTTTAGTAATTTTTCTATAGAAGCCATAAAAACACTATCTCCTTTACTGCCATTTCTCTTAGCTGCTTCATTATGTATTTGTTATGATATTGTTTTTTCTTACTCAACGTGAAGTAATAGCCTTACATCAATGCGTATATATTACTATTTTCCACTTAAACTTTTCTTAAAGAATAAACATATTTCACATAAAGTGAAACTTTAA
>NZ_JBALMO010000210.1:0-1053 GCF_036963345.1 Bacillus sp. JJ722 | reverse complement strand
CTTTATAATAATATCGACTATCAGGAAAACTAGATAAGACTTTTTTGTTGTTAATTTCATACACGGAAAAGACTGTAAAAAAATAAGCCCTTAGCAGTTTTTATCCATTTCTATTCAATTCAAAAAATTAGTAACTAATAAGATACATAATCAACTTATCAGTTATAATAGATTTATTTCTTGTTTGTTCCATAAGAAAAATGAAATATAAGGAGAGATCGGTATGGATACTGATAAGAGAAGTGCATTAATTGTAGGTGCAACTGGATTAGTTGGAAGTAATCTATTAGAAATATTATTAAGATCAAATACATACAAAACTGTAAAAGTATTAGTTCGAAATCCAACATCTTTACATCATCCAAAGCTTACTGAAATAATAGTGGACTTTAACACTTTAGATAAACAAGAAGAAGTATTTGCTGTTGACGATGTATTTTGCTGTTTAGGCACAACCATTAAAAAGGCCGGTTCTAAAGAAGCCTTCCAAAAAGTTGATTACCAATATCCTATTAAAATAGCGGAACTAGCAAAGAAAAGAAGAGCGAAACAGTTTTTAATTGTATCGGCAGTAGGAGCTGATAGTCATTCTCGTTTTTTTTACAATCGAGTTAAAGGTGAACTGGAACTAGCATTAAAGAAAATGCAATTACCTTCATTACATATCTTTCGACCTTCACTATTATTGGGAAAGCGTAATGAATTTCGCTTTGGAGAAAGAATAGGCACAATCATTAGCCCTTTATTTTCACCACTTTTAATTGGGAGTTTAAGTAAAAACAAACCGATTCAAGCAAACGAGTTAGCTCTTGTAATGTACAACATTGCAAAAGAAAATAAAGATGGTGAATTTATTTACGAATGGAATAACTTCCAAAAGATATTAAAAGGAGATCATGTATAATATAATATTTGTTCACTATATTTAACGTAATTCAAATATTTTTACAAAACAATCACAATACTTCGAATTAAACTTTTATCTTTTATGATAATATAAAAATAGTTCATAGACCCTTGTTACCTAAACTTTCACAAAAGTTCTATATCCTT
>NZ_JBALMO010000209.1:6340-16990 GCF_036963345.1 Bacillus sp. JJ722 | reverse complement strand
AAATAGTTTTTAGCAATAAGTATTTGAACATACAAATAGGCGGTACTGCATTGCGACCGTTATCAAGGCAATATTTATTTTGTAATTCATCTAATACAAAAGAAAAATCAACCAAATCATTAATTTGACGAAGCATATTGTCTTTTGGAACAACGATATCATAAATTGCCATGAAAGGACTAAGATTAAAAGATTCTTGATTTGAAATCATTGGGACACCACCTGAATATATTACTTATAGTATAAAACAAAAAGCCATCTGTTTCTCGACAATATCGAGAAACAGATGGCTTCATTTAATTACTGGACTTTTTCAGTGCCCTCTCAAAAGATGATCTCTTTTTAATCGCTTACACTCCGTTAGTTCATCATGACTTTTCTCTTAAATCCACTCTTTTCCGTGTTCGCGAATGAATCGAAGTTCCTCTTGATAATGATCATAATGTCCTTCGTCGATCATTTTTTGAAACGCCACATCGCCTTCTTTGGCTTTCCTTTGCATGGTTTTACATAATCCTTCTACTCGTAGCAGTACCATTTCTAAAAACCCTTTTTCTAGTCCCTCCATACCATAGGAATCAAAAAACAATTTAACCCTTTGTTTGATTCGCTCAGCATCCCTTAACGAATCATAAAAAATGGCTTCGCCTGCTTCCGTATGATAAAGCCTACTTAAAGGAACGCAAGTGTAAAGCGTATAGGCGATATCCCAAAGTCTTGGACCAGGAGCAGCCAGATCAAAATCAATCACACCTACTGGTTTTTCGCGATTAAAAATAATGTTATAGATGGCAAAATCATTATGGCACATCACCTCAAATGGCTGCGGGGTGTTATCAATGGGTTGCCAACGTTCTTCCATTGGAAAATCACTCATCGCATCATGATAGAGACGAAGCATTTTTGCGATCTCTTTTAAAGCCTCATCCGACCACATGTATTTTTTTAACGGATAATTGCCAGCTTCTCCTTCGATAAAGGATAAGATCTCTCTCCCTTTTTCATCAATACCTAGAAACTTTGGCACACCATTTAAACCTTTGCTTTCAAGGTGTTTTAGCAATGTATGAATTTTAACACTATCAGGCTTTAATTCTCGTCGAACCGTATCTCCCAAACGATATACACTGGAGACATTCCCTCCTGTTAGTGCTTCTTCTTTTTCGTAGTGACTTTTCATTAAAATTCCCCCAATTTAGGGACTCTATGATTGTGTCAATAGAGATGTATTTTTACCCATAAATAAAAGCAGATATACAAAGGTATCTGCTCGGCAATGGGAATTTAATTGTCCACACCATGTATCCCTTGAATGATTTAAGATAGACAAATAAACGCATCCTTAAGAACCAAGGACCGCCACTGTCTCTATCCAATTAAATAATCATTTCAAGGTATTCCACATATGTACAGATTCCCCTTTCTTTACATCTCTAAATTAGATATTACCAAGGATTACTAACTAAGAAAAGACTTTTGTATAAAGTTTTTAAATTTTTTTGCTATTTGAAGGTGGAGACGAAGAATGCCATCATCAACATAAAATCGATAATGGCTTTTTTTAATTAATTACAATTCGGAGAGTTCTTTCTGGACTTTCAGACGGTAGTCTTCACTACCAAGTAATTTTGATTCGAACGAATTCATATTGTTTCGGATGAGCATTCCCTGCCATGAGTTTAGGTCATCTGTAAAGATAACCATTTCAATCTTATCTCCATTATGATTTTCTGCGTACAATGCGTCGTTTAGTATGAATGCAGTCGATCCACCTTTTGCACCAAGATGAACAAAACGCTCATGGTTGCCTTCGTTCAGTTGCATCGGCCACTCAAGTAAATCCCTTGCTGTTTCAGCAGCTTTCACTGGAAGTTGATCATTCGACATAACCGCCAATAACTTCCCATAATCATTGGCTGATGCACCAATTAGACGATCCGACTATACTCTTTGTACATCTAAGGACGAATCAAATGTATAGTCTTTACTTTTGATCGTTCCTTCCTTCATTTGCTTACTTAAATCCTTCGCTAATTCCCGGTATTCCTCAATCGGCATCGCTTCAAGCTCTTTTATTAATTTTTTGTTGTTCATTGATTCACTTTTCAAGTACTCTGGAATTAAGAGCGCACTGACAATCGGATAGACTTCCTCATGCTGCGTAAGTCCAAGTGATTTTGCCCGCTCATTGATAGCAGCTAAGCCAAGCAAATCAATTAGATAATCTGTATTGGCGTTAGAGCTGTAGGTCACCATTCCTTTTGCAACGTCATGTAGCGTTACTGCATTATTTTCAACTTTTCTTTCGCTATCCATCGTTTTCAGCCACTCTTCATGTGCATTGCCATCCGTACCTTTTAAATAATAACGGTTTAACTCATCCAATGACACAGTGCTATCTTTATCCAACAAGCCTGCATCAATCTGCATCGCATATTCTACAGCGATCAGCATCTTCACTGTGCTTGCCAATGGTCGAACGACATCTGATTGATAAGTAATTAATTCAACACCATTTTCCGCCAAGTAAAAAGACGTTGTTTGCGGATTGTCTTTCAAATGGTTCAGAACATAATCAGGATTGTCTCGGAATACAGAGTAGCCTGCAATTCCTACGACAAGAATAATTGCCCCATAGATCATTAATCTCTTCTTTGTATATGTTTTTTTATCGAATACAATCATTGCAATAAAACCGACCACCAATGCAAGTAAATAATTAACACTAAAAAATAACACCGCAATGATAATCGCTAGCACAATTACTACCGTCACAATAACTTTTCTAATTCCCTCTTTTGTCCTATTCTCTTTTTTAAGTAAAGACAAAGGTGCAAGAATTAAAACTCCTAACATCCCAATCCACGCCCAAATATTCACACAGCCACTTCCTTTCTTACGATTTTTATTTTATGTAAAGGCAACTTAATATTTTCTCTTTAATACCGTTATGATGATTCCATGAAGGATCATTAAACCTGAGATTAAAAACCAAATAACTAATTTGTATGTATCGTAATCCAGGTGACTAATGAATTGGTCATACAACTCGATTAAAAACCATCCAAAAGGCATTAAAGGAAATACAATGCCATAGGATTTATTGGAAATGCTCTTCCCACGCTCATCCTTATTCTCTTCACCCATTTCGAATTTCAGTGAAATAAAGACTGCGATAAAGAAAATGAGTACATAAATAATACGTAGAATAGCTAGAAAAACTTCCATATTTATTTCTCCTCCTCTACTTCATATTGAAAAACTTCGTGTAAATCTACACCAAACATTAGTGATATATCATAGGCTAACTTTAAAGATGGATTATATCTGTTTTTTTCAAGTGAAATAATCGTTTGTCGGCTCACGCCCAGCTTATCAGCAACCTCTCTTTGTGATAACCCCCTTTCAGCTCTTAACACAACAATTCTATTACGAATCTTTCTTTCATTATTTAACAGCATCTCAGCTCACCTCTTATAAAATAAGAGTAACATATTTCAAACCTAAAGTAAAAAAAATTTTACATATAGTATGAAATACATTACTCTTAAAAGTACGATGATTAAAAAATGGTACAGTGAAGTGCTGAAGATCGAAATAGAAAATTGGAATGGGACTATTATTAAACCCCATTCAGGAAATGAAACTACCTTTTCTTTCTTTACTAAAGATGACCTTTACTTCCCAACAAATTTCCAAGTTTATAATCTAAACGAGACTATTAAGCATCTTGAACAAATTGGTGTACCTCTTGTAAAGGAAATAGAGATTAATGAATTTGGTAAGTTTATTTGGATTAAAGATCCTGAAGGTAGACTGGTTGAGCTATGGGAGAAATAACGGGTTGTAATTATTGATATTTTGTAGAACAAACGGGTGCGTTAGTGAAAATAGAAAACAAATCGGACCACAACATTTTAGACATATCTAAAATGTTGTGGTCCTTTTAATATCAAATGTTACACTTACCTAACCTAAAAATCTGTTTTAAAATAAAGCCTGTATCTAAGATTACTTGGTAATTTAAGATACAGGCTTTATATATCGGTAACTAATTGTCCTTATATATATTTAACAGAACGGCAAAAATATGCTTCCAGTCACACAACGCAAAAAACCACCAAAACATATGTATTTGGTGGAGACGGTGGGAGTCGAACCCACGTCCAGAAACATTGCCACTTAAGCTTCTACGAGTGTAGTCGAATTATTAGTATTTCGCAAGTGCTTCGGCCATTCGACAGGCTTCCACATTGCTAGTCTGATTGTTCTCTTCCTTCTTCCTCAGACGGTGGAATCCGGCGTAGTCCACTAAGAGTGAGTCCCTTACCCTACCACGTGGACGATGGAGGGAGGAACCGCATTAGACTGTTATTAAGCAGCTAAAGCGAAGTTGTTTTGTTGTTTGCCAGTTATAGGCTTTGACGTTTTAACGAGGCCGATCCCCTCGACTCGCAACCTAAGCTCAAACTATCCCTGTCGAATCCGTAACGTCCCCATATAAGAAAAGGAACGAACGAAAATGAATAGCAAAAGCAAGTTTGCTTATTCAGTTGTCATTCAGTAATTGAATTATAACATATACAGTATGAAATGCAATTGTCAGTTCTTGTCTAGACTACCAAAGGAAGCTAAATCTTAATATAGCCACTGCCAACACAACCGTCAAAAGCCTTTACATCTTTTGACGATCGCGGAATGCACGTTCAATATCACGTTTTGCTTCTTTACGTTTTAAATCTTCACGTTTATCATATTGCTTCTTCCCTTTACCTAGTCCAATTAAAACCTTTGCAAAGCCATTTTTTAAATAAACTTTTAATGGAACGAGTGTATAACCTTGTTCTTTCGTAATACCAATTAGCTTATTGATTTCACGACGATGAAGCAAAAGCTTGCGCGTGCGTAAAGGATCATGATTATAACGATTACCTTGTTCATACGGACTAACATGCATATTGTATAAGAACATTTCACCATTTTGGATACGAGCATGTGAATCTTTTAAATTCAGCCTTGCTGCGCGAATCGATTTAATTTCAGTTCCTTGTAGAACGATACCAGCTTCATATGTTTCTTCTATAAAATAATCATGGTATGCTTTTTTATTTTGAGCAACTTGTTTGCCCATACCTTTTGCCATAGGATTCTCTCCTCCTAACTCCTGTAAACTTTCTCCCGTCAATCTTGGTGCTTCAATACAAAGACATTTAAGTGGGAACTCTAGCGCCAGTAAGAACCCGATTGGTTCTACTAATGCTCACTAGGGAAGAATGCCCCACTGAGCAAAGTTTCACTTTATCTCATCCCTTTATGATAGCGGAAAGAGAGCCTTTTTAAAAGGCTCTCTACGAGATTTTATCGTCTTTTCGGCTTCTTTTTACGCTTGCTCTTTGGAGCATTTTCGAAGAACTTTTTCTCTTTTTTCTTCTTGCCACCATTTGCCGAATCTGATTTTTTAGAGCTATCTTTTTTCCTACTTCTGCTGCGCGAACGATCATCGTTGCTTGAAGATTTTTTACCGCCTCGTTTACGATCTCTTGAACCCGCTTTAAATACGCGTGTTTCTTTATCTTCACGTCTTCGATTATTCTTCATACCTGCAACTTCAAAATCAATTGCACGTTCATCTTTATTTACATTTACAACTTTTACAGTGATTTCGTCACCGATACGGAATACCTTCGCTGTTCTTTCACCAATCATTGCTAAATGGCGCTCATCATAGCGATAGTAATCATCGTTCATTGCGCTAACATGAACAAGACCTTCGATTGTATTTTCTAGTTCGACGAACATTCCAAAGTTTGTTACTGAAGAAATTATACCATCGTATTCTTCATTTACTTTGTCCAACATAAATTCTGTTTTCTTCAGATCATCTGTTTCACGCTCTGCATCTACAGCACGACGTTCACGTTTCGATGTATGATCCGCAATATCTGGTAACAAATGTGACCACTTTTCTCGAGTAGCAGGATCAATCTTACCTTCAATTAAATATGTGCGAATTAATCGGTGGACGATTAAGTCTGGATAACGTCGAATTGGTGATGTAAAGTGCGTGTAGTAGTCTGTCGATAAACCGAAGTGACCTAAGCTCTCTGGATCATACTTCGCTTGTTGCATTGAACGAAGCATAACAGTTGAGATAACCATTTCTTCTGGCTTTCCTTCAACAGCTTCAATTATTTCTTGAAGCGCACGAGGATGAACTTCATTCGCTTTACCTTTGACAATATATCCAAAATTCGTGATAAATTCAAAGAAACGTTGTAATTTTTCTTCTTTTGGATCTTCGTGAATACGATAAATGAACGGTACTTCCATCCAGTGGAAATGCTCTGCCACGGTTTCGTTGGCAACAAGCATGAATTCTTCAATCAGCTTCTCTGCAACAGAACGCTCCCGAAGAACGACATCTGTTGGATGTCCCTCTTCATCAACTAGCACTTTCGATTCTTTGAAGTCAAAGTCAATTGCTCCACGTCTCATACGTTTTTCACGTAGAATTTGAGCGAGTTTTTCCATATCTTCAAACATCGGAACAATTGGCTCGTATTTCGCACGAAGCTCGTCATCTTGATCTACTAGAATTTTGTTCACATCCGAGTAAGTCATTCGTTCCGTTGTTTTAATAACGCTTTGGAAAATTTCATGTTTTACAACTATACCTTGTTCATCAATTTCCATATCACATGAAAGCGTTAAACGGTCTACTTTTGGATTCAATGAACAAATACCGTTAGATAAGCGATGTGGAATCATCGGAATAACACGATCTACTAAATAAACACTCGTTCCTCGTTCATAAGCTTCCATATCAATTGCACTGCCTTCAGTCACATAATGACTTACATCGGCAATATGAACACCTAGTTTATAGTTTCCGTTTTCTAATTGAGTAACCGTTACCGCATCGTCTAAGTCTTTTGCATCTGCTCCGTCAATCGTTACAATTACTTGATCACGCAAATCACGACGACCATCTAAATCACGTTCATCGATTGTTTCAGGTGTATCAATAGCTTGCTTTAATACTTCATCAGGAAATTCTAACGGCAAACCATTGCTATGAATAACAGAAAGAATATCAACGCCTGGATCATTCTTATGACCTAGAATTTCAATAACTTCTCCTTCTGCACTAGCACGACCTTCTGGGTAAGCAGTTATCTTTACAACTACTTTATGGCCATCAACAGCACCCATTTTTGCCGCTTTCGGAATGAAGATGTCATTTACAATTTTCTTGTCATCTGGAATAACGAAACCAAAATAATTGCTTTCTGAATATGTTCCAACGACTTGCTGTAAGCCGCGTTCGATAATTTTTTCCACTGCACCTTCTCTTCGTGAACCAGAGCTTGTAGAAGAAACACGTACAAGTACAATATCTCCATGCATGGCATTTTTCGTTTCGTGAGGTGGAATAAAGATATCATCCATTCCTGGTTCCTCTGGTGTTACGAATGCAAATCCTTTCGCATGGGCCGTTAATTTTCCTCGAACTAAATTCATTTTGGCTGGTAAACCATAACGATTCGTACGTGTCCGAATAACTTGACCCTCTTCTTCCATCTTCACAAGTGCTTTAACAAAACTTTTGAAATCAGCTGAATCTTCAATTTCTAATGCCTCTTCTAATTCTTGCACAGTCATCGGCTTATAGGCTTCTTCTTTCATAAATTGAAGCAACCGATCATAATACATACGGATATTTTCATCCATTCATATAAACCTCCCTCAATAAGGGTAAAAGCTATTCTTTCCAGTCTAATTGCTCCAAGAACTCATATACATCTTTATGTAATTGTTCTTTCTCTTTATCGAGCGTAATAACATGTCCAGATTTCTCATACCATTTAATTTCTTTTTGAGCTTTATTTAATTCATTATATATAATATTTGCGCTGTCGGGGTTAATGACTTCGTCGTTACGTCCTTGAACAACAAAAGTTGGTACATCAATTTGATGAACATTTTCACGAACACTCGCAATAAACTCCTGTAATGCTTCTAGCGTATTCATTGGGGCAATGTTCTTCATTTCTAATTCGATTTGCTCTTGTGACTTACCTTCTCTTTTCTTATATTCTCTTGCATAAGATAAAACGCCTTCATACATTTGCTCTTTGCTCTTGAAGAACATAGGTGCACACATCGGTACAATTCCCTTTATAGGTACAGTGTAACCCAATTTTAAAGAAAATACGCCTCCAAGCGATAAACCGACTACAGCAATTTCTTCATGACCTTTACGTTTTAGAAGGTCATAAGCCATCATGACGTCCTTCCACCAATCTTTTGGTCCTGTCTTTACTAACTCTTCTGGTGGCACAGCATGTCCTTTGTAGTGAGGAGCGTGACATGTATAACCTTTATCTTCTAAGTATCTCCCAAGCATACGTACATCCGCAGAATTCCCTGTAAAACCATGCAATAATAAAACCGCTCGTTTTCCGCCTTCAAACGTAAACGGTTTTGGAATTGTTGTTCTCATTTTTTCAAAACTCCTTTGTCTATACTAAACAGCATTTTCACTGCTTCAGTTGCGCCTTCCTTTATTTAATCAAATTTCCTTTCATAATGCTATGAAAACAAGCTGGTACTCTTGTTATTCCACAAACAGACGCAAAAAAAATGATATAACAAAAAAAATCCTTGTCATGATAGCATATGCATCACGACAAAGATTTTGCATTTAAGGATTAAATCTATAACCCATTCCGCGAATCGTCTCGATGAAAGGATATTCAGTGCATTCATTTATTTTGCTTCGCAAATGTTTAATATGAACATCAATTGTTCGATCATTAATAGCTTTCTGCCCATCTTCATACAGATTATTAATCATTTGCTCTCTTGTAATGACTTGATTTGGATTCATCATAAAATATAAAAGCATTTTATATTCAAATAATGTCAAATCAATAACCCGATCCTCAAAGCGCACTTCACCTTTAATTGGTTTAATCGTAAGTCCTTGGTAGCTAATTTTACTGCAACGATTTGCTGTTCGACGTAACACTGTTTCTACTCTAGCCACCAATTCACTCGGGCTAAATGGCTTACCAAGAAAGTCATCGGCCCCTGTTTGCAACCCTTTTATACGATCCTCAACTTCACATCTGGCGCTTACTATAATAATAGGTGCATTACTCTTTAAATCATGTCGAATCCAATGGCAGATACTTGAACCGTCTTCACCGGGTAATATCATATCCAATATAACAAAACATGGGTCATACTTTAAGAATTGAACACGTGCATGTTTCCCATTGCTCGCCTCTATCACCTCGAAACCCGCTCTTTGTAAATAAAGTTTCATGACTTTTCGTATATTACTTTCATCTTCTACTAAAAGAATATTCTTTCCACGTAAAGCTTCTTTCAAGGCTAACACATCCTCCAATAAAGAAGTACCCATATGTTACCATTATCGCACAGAAGAGCATTCATATTTAGAAGAATCGTGTCAATTAAACAACAATTAAAAGAAAAGCGGAAGCGCACGTTAGCTCCATATCTTCTATCACCCTCCTGCAGAGCTAAAGTCTCATCTGCTGCATCCTTTTTATACAACAAAAAAACCAGCTATATGCTGGTTTTTAAGAATGAGCTATTACATTACGAAATAAGAAAGAGCAATTGTCAATCCAAAGAATAGTACAGATAATACAATTGTTATTCTGTGTAAAACTAAATCTATTCCACGCGCTTTTTGCTTTCCGAATAGCTGTTCAGCACCACCGGAAATTGCACCTGATAGGCCTGCGCTTTTTCCTGATTGAAGAAGTACAACCACGATTAGTGAAATACAAACAATAACTAGAAGAACTGTGAGCACTGTATTAAGCACGCAGTCCACCTCCTACATCTTGACAATATTACTTTTAATGTAACATACATGGTTTAAATTCACAATAACTTAAAAGCGGACATACGATTTAGTTTCATGTAAAAACATACAAAAGACTTTCAATCGAAAGATTTACTTTTCTATTATAGGGTATAATGACACTAGGAGAGGAGTGAAAAATATGTACAATTCCATTATTCGGAAATTAGATATTCTTAATATCTTATTAGCTGTAATAGCTGTGATTGCACTTATTTTAAATAGCCATGCCTATATAACAGCCACGATTCTTTTAATTGCTACTCTAACATTATTTGTAACTAAATATAAATTTAACAAAGCATTTATTTTTCTTACGTACACATGTAGTTTCATCATATTTGGGTTACTATTTGCGAAAGCAGCAAAAGAAATTTTTTTCCACTCGATTATAGTGCCATCAAATATTGCTGTCGTCATCATATTAGCAATCATTATTGGTGCAGTTGCCACATTTGCAAATTTCGGTAGCAATACATTATCCATCATATGGTTTTGTTTGCATATTCTAATGCTAATTTCTTCTATACAAATCGATTTTCATTCTTTCTTTCAATCCATTTGGAGCAATGAAGCACAAATCTATACTATTCGTGAATTCTATCCATTCTTAATTGCCAGTATGTTAATTGGTGCATTCCTTGAAAAATTTCAAGTGGAAATAAAACGAGATCGTCATAACAATTAAGAAAAGCGGAAGCACCCGGTTTGCTCCGTATAGACTGGAGTCCTCCGACTGAGATAAAGGA
>NZ_JBALMO010000209.1:1073-6289 GCF_036963345.1 Bacillus sp. JJ722 | reverse complement strand
TAAGCGATTCGATTGTCTAACTTCAACGGCCCGTTTCAGCATTTTTCAGTTGACTTATCGTAGGGAGGTTGGTGAAGTCTACTAGGAGCTGGGCGCTAGAGCTAGAGCTAGACACCGTGCAAAATTATATACTTTCATATCTCTTTAAAAAATCTGCTCCTCATTAAAGGAGCAGATTTTTTATCGAATCGGCTTTTCTAAAGCATATAAATCTTCTTCTAAAGCAATCATCTTTTGCTCGACCGTCATGCGAGCATCTTTAATCGCTTGGTTATAAATATATGGAGATAACTCTTTTAACATGAAATCTAACAAATTCTCTGCTGCTAAATCACCAATTTCATCTGACATTTCTTTATAAAAGTGGTTTTGAATGTTTGCTACAATTTCGAGTTTCTGTTCTCTCGGTATTTTAATTGGCATCATCATAAACTCTCCCAAGTTCTCTATATTGTTTTCACCAATACTTTCTTCAAAAAGGCTGAAAAAATGGATGGTAAATCTTCCATATCTGGAATCATAAGATGTTCTTTCTCATAAATATTCTTCATGAGTTCACGTTCACTTTCTTCCACCGAACCATTTGCTAGAAACATCCCTACAACTTGAATGCCTTTTTTACGCGTCATTTTCACCGCTTCAAACGTATCAATTATACCAAACTTTTCATAGTCTTTCGCAGAAGGCTCTCCATCAGAGAAAACGAGTAAAAATTTATGTTTTTCTCTTCTTTTCTCCAATTCCTCTGCTGCAATTCGTATCGAAAAGCCATCCCTATTATCTTCTTGAGGCTCTAATTGCATAATCGCTGCACCTGCATTTTTCCCTAAAGAATATTCAAATGGAACGACTTCATGATAATAGTTTGGATGATAGTCCTTCTTCGCTTCTTCAGCATCTTCCCAAAAACCAACGATACTATGCGGAATTCGCAATTGCTTTAATACCTCATGAAATAGAACAACGGCTTTTTTCGTTTCTTCCATTTTATCCATCATTGAAGCTGAACAATCAATTAATAGCGTAAAGATTGCATCAAGTTCAGTTGAAGGTTGATGCTTCTTATAGAAAACACGAGGAATTGGATCAGTTAGCAATGGAACCCATTTCTTTGAAATACGTCCATATAATAAGTCACTTCGCTGCTGATTTCTTTTTTGTTCAATATGCTTCTCTAGTGTTTTTCGCAATTTCATAATTTCAACTTCTACATCTTTTTCATAACGTCGATAAAGTGCATGTTGTTCTTCCGTCGATTCAGAAGGTCGTTTTAATAAATGTTTAGCATACTGGTTTCTCTCACCGTAAGCATACGTAGACTTCTTATCTTGCTGTTTCGTTTTCTCTTTATCTAAAGCTTGTAGCTGTTCATAGCGTTGTTGACTTGTTTTCTGCATTGAACCTTGTACAGATGCATTAACTTGATCTTGTTCGCTACCTTCTCTCGCTCCTTTACCCATCAAGGATGTTTTCGTACCTTGTTCTAATTCAAATCGAAGAAATGTTTGCTTCTGTTCCTCATTCTTGTTTTCACCATGCCATGTAGAAAAGGTTTCATCAATAACTTCTTGCTCTTCCTCATCTACATCTTCTTCATCCTTATTTTGCAATGGATCTTTTCGCTTTAGGTCATCTAAATCAGAATTCTTTAGTTGCCCCCATTCCAATAGCTCATGAATTGGAAATACGAAATAAGCAGGAATCATATCTTCACTCAATTCTTCTTTGATTCGAGCACATACGTATTGTGTAATACGTATTACATCTTTTGTATTTTTAGCATCGTATAATTCATATAATAAATGTTGAATTCCTTGCATTAGTTCTTCAAGATGCTCACTAATTTTAATCGAAAAGCTATACACAGGATGCTCAGATAAGAGCGTGACAGCAATCATACAAAACAATGTATCGCATTCAAATTCTCGCAATTGGTTAGCATTTAATTGTGTATGGAAGTAGGAAAGAAGCAACTCGCGACGAACTTTAAACCATTTCGCAGTTCCTTTCTTCTCTTTCTTACAAATCTCTTCCAATCTCACATCTTCAAGTAAAGTAAAAAGGGCATTGGCAAACTTTTTATGCTTTTGTTTACTAACCCATTTATGAAAGCTTTTGCATGCTTCAATATCTGTATGATGATAGGTTCCTAATGCACGAAGAACCACATCACTTTTATAAGCTGAAGATCGATTACTTGCCTCATAATGATCCCAAAAGTGGCTTGCCGTAATGACCATTTTCAATGGATCTATTTGATGACCGTATGCCATTTCAAACGTAAAGTTTTCATTATCCGTTAATATATGCGCAATACCTTGAAGTTGAATATATAAGGCACTATCAACCGTACTATCATTGAATTTAATAAACCTCATTTAACACGCCCCCTTACGGTAGCAATAAATCCACGATATTTTGTATCAGTTGTTTTTCTTTGTCTTCATCTAATTTATCCACGATACAACGTTGAATTGCGCGTTCAATTGGAATCACAGTTGATAAGTCTGCCGCATCCAATAAAGCACGTACAGAAGCAGCTTCTTCAGACAACTCGCCTCTTTCCGTTGCAGCAATCAAATCACGAGATAAAGTTGTAAACCACTCAATCATATGATCATCTTCAAGACTGCTTTGTTCTTTCAACACTTGTTTCAATGCCTCGCCTTGAATGTATGGAACTTCAATAACAATAAAACGATTTTTAAGCGCTTCGTTCAATGGAGTTGTACCAATATACCCTTCATTAATAGCGGCAATAACTCCAAAGCCTTCTTGTCCCACAACTACTTCTGATGTAAATGGGTTTGTGATGGTTTTACGATAGTCTAATACCCCATTTAAAATTGGTAAAGTTTCAGGCTTCGCCATATTGATTTCGTCTATATACAAGAACTGTCCCTTTTTCATAGCTTGAACAACAGGTCCTGGTACAAAGGCAATCTCCTGTTTTTCTCCGTTATATTGTAGCGTCTTAAAACCTAATAATGCTTCTGTATCAAGGTCAACTGAGCAGTTGATACTGTGCATTGGATTTTGAAATAAACGAGACAGTGTTTCAGCAAATGTCGTCTTTCCTGATCCCGTCGGTCCTTTCAACAGTATGTTTTTACCCTTTGCCAAGGCAGCCGCTGCATCTATTAAAATGTCTGGATTAGGTGGAATATAGTCTTTATGTTGCGAAGTAAATGATTCAGAAGAATTTTCTTTTCTCGCTTGATGAATCAAATCTTGAATTGTTTGTGGAAATGATGATAAAAATTGCAAAATGTATCTTCCTTTCTTCATTTAACTGTAAATATAAACCTACAACCTATCATATAATATGCTTTCTTAAATGTGGATTAATAGCACTTGGAATAAGAAATACTTGTTTATTCAGAATAATCGATAAGCAAAAAACCTCCTATCAACTGATAGAAGGTCAGAATTATTTAATCTTTCGGTATAACCATGCGTGCTTTTATAGTGTTAAGCCAATCTCCCATCGTTTCTTTTCGACCAGTTTCTAGCTCACGCTGTTTCTTCTCTAATTCTTTTTGCTTTTCCAATGCTAATGCTGATTGAATGATATTATTACAGAAACACATACGTGGACACCCCTTTACGCATCATCTAATTTCAATATTCCTTTAGTCTAACTTAACATATTTTGCTTCTTTTCTAAAGATAGCAAAAACCACTAGTTAACCATTTGTTCCTTACGCTTTAATCACTTCGGAAAAAATTACATCTACTTTTATTTTTCCTTCTCCTGCACTAATTCATCCACAATTTTTTCCGCTGTTCTTCTATATAAATTGCTGATATTCACAAGCGATGCAATGAGTAAAACCTTTTCTGTATATTCTTGGTTCTCACCCTCTAGATGTGTTAATTGCTCTTCCACATCATTCATTCGTTCTTTGATATCTGCCATAAAATTTTCCATATTCTTTGTGCTCAATTGCAAGTAACTATTGTAGAAGTCATCTATACAAAAATGATCTTCTGTGATTTTCGTATTCATTCCTTCAAGTGTATCTTTAATATCTTTAATCGTTAAAGCCCCTTTTAACTGATAAATAAGGCTGATTAATATAAGATGTTCCTTTGAATATTTTTTATTCTTAATTGGAAAGAATAACTTCCCTTTTGCGTAGTTATTAATCATCGTTTTTGTTAAAACTTTTTCATCTTCATTTCGTTTTGCTTCACTATATTTGTTCTCAAATAATTGAATGACCTGATCCATATATAAATCAATACCTGGAATATCTTCTAAAGTTATATTTTTTTCACGCTCAAGCTTTTCTAAAAATGAATGTAATTTCCCCACCATATAAACCTCATTTTCAATAATAGTTACTATTATCTTATCTTGAATACATTTAAAAGTAAATGTTGACTACATAACGATATGTATATATTATTATATGTAGTTATTAAAACTACATAACGAGAGGTGGAGATATAGATTATGAATACTTACATTAGAGAACCTATCAATGGACTAACACATTTAGCAGGTGCGTTGCTTTCCTTTATTGGTTTAATCGCAATGGTTATAAAAGCATCAGGCGCTCAATCATCAGCCATTCAGATTACGGCAGTCATTATCTTCGGTATTAGCATGATTCTTCTTTACGCAGCTTCTGCAACATACCATATGATCATTGCTAAAGAGAAGGTTATTGCCTTCTTAAGAAGAATCGATCATTCCATGATTTTTGTATTAATTGCTGGATCTTATACTCCCTTCTGTCTTATTAGTTTAAATGGGATGACAGGATGGACACTCTTCACTATTGTTTGTTCAATCGCTGTACTCGGAATTGTATTTAAATTAGTCTGGTTTACATGTCCAAGATGGCTATCTACAGCACTTTACATTGGTATGGGGTGGATTATTATCTTCGCAGCCACTCCTCTTTCAAATGTACTAAGTATGAACGGATTATATCTTCTTATCTTAGGTGGACTTTTATATACAATTGGTGGAATCATCTACGCTGTTAAACCAAAATGGTTAACGTTTAAATATATGGGCTTTCATGAGATTTTTCATATTTTTATTATGTTAGGGAGTTTAGCTCATTTTCTTTGTGTATATCTATACGTTATTTAAAAAAAGTCCATACTTTATTAAATATAGATAAAGTGAAACTTTAATCAGTGGGGGGGGTTCGTCCATCCCCACCGATTATTAGTTGAACCAATCGGGTTCTTACTTGCGC
>NZ_JBALMO010000209.1:0-1028 GCF_036963345.1 Bacillus sp. JJ722 | reverse complement strand
AGTTTGAACGGGATAAAACAATAGATTCTCTGGAGGAACTAGAAATGGATCAACCACAAGTGGCTTGGATTACGGACAGTACAAGCTCATTAAACAAAGAAGTTATTGAGAGAAACAATATACATGTTGTGCCATTAAATATCGTAATAAACGGCACTTCATTTAAAGAAACAGTCGATATGACAGAAGAAGAGCTATACATTCATATGAAGAATGGGAAAGGTACATTTCAAACTTCCCAGCCATCCGTCGGTGAGTTCATAAATCTGTATGAGAAATTAAAGAAAGAATATGATTTCGGTTTTGCGATTCATGCTTCTAGTAAACTATCAGGCACATTTAATACGTCCGTTATAGCGGCAGAGATGGTTGGATTCCCGCTTTACGGCATTGATTCAGAAACAGGTTCATTTGGACTTGCCCAGCTTATCCAAAAAGGAATTAGGCAGTATGAACAAGGATTGATTGCAGAAGAAATTGTATTGAATCTAAATCGATTAAAAAAGAATGTACGCTTATTCTTAATCCCTGCCAATCTAGAACAACTTCATAAAAGCGGCCGTGTTTCCAGCAGTCAGAAATTACTAGCTAGCCTATTACGTATTAAACCAATATTATCTATAGAAGAAGGCAAAGCCATAATAAAAGATAAAGTGAGAAGTCATAACAAAGCAAATATCTGGGTCGTGAATCAGCTAAAAGAAGACTATAAAAATCACAGCATCACAAAAGTTGCCATTCTTCATGCGAATAATTATGAAAAAGCGAATGAACTAGAACAGTTGGTTAAAGCAGAACTACCGGAGATCGAAACCGAAACCATCATGCTTATCTCAGTAGCCGGTGTGCATACAGGAGTTCAAACAGTTGGGCTTTCTTGGGTATGTGAATGATAAAAAAACCAGTATCATTATGATACTGGTTTTTGTGATGATAAAGTGAAACTTTAACCGAGTTCTTACTGACGCTTAATCTCCCACTAAAACGTATTCGCTTTAACTTTCGTTTAGAAGTGGGAGTCTTAGCGC
>NZ_JBALMO010000208.1:7676-9918 GCF_036963345.1 Bacillus sp. JJ722 | reverse complement strand
TTGTTTTAAAAGTCAAATATAGTAATCCCCCTTTAAATTAATGTACTATTTTCACTAAATGTTTAAATAAGCTAATCCATTGGAAAATATTAGATATTTTTCAGCCCACTTAGTGCGTATATTTATATTTTACATCATTTTTGTATAAGGACCGATTATTTCTATTTACTATTCACTAAATTCAGTTATCTTTTTCGACGACTATTTTAAAACAACTTTTCAAATTTCCATTCGGTTACCCTTACATATAAAAAATGGAGCTTTTAACAAAGCTCCATTCCATGTCTCTATTCCATATATGGCTCAAATGCCTCTAAAACAGACTCATACTGTTTCTTGTCTTTTACTCTTATTCCTTCTACGAGATCATGATGCGTCTTTGCCTCAAGCATTTCTACATCAATGTGAAAGAAGGATTGTATAACATCTGATTGTGTTGGTTTTCCATTAAAGATTGATAGCGTCCCGTCTTCCGTAATGCCAAAGTAACCATTTGCCTTTAGTAATGGTGATATATCATTTGTATATTTTTGAAAGACAAGCTCTTTATCCGTTTGCACTATCAACTTCCAAGCTTTGAATTCAGATTCGATCTCCTGTACAGATAATCCTTCTTTGAATAGAACTTCCTCACTCATTTCACCGTCAAGGTAAACGGTTTGCAGAATTACTTTTTTTATCTCATTCGAATAAAATGATGGTTTTTCATTAGAATCCCAAGCTGAAAGGAAAAATACTATAATGATACTTATTAAAAAAGTAAAATAAAACTTTTTACTAATACGTCTTCTATACATGTTGTCACCCCAAGGTTAAACGATTTAGTCATCATTTCTGTATCTTTCCCAAATCCATAAATTTTATCCGCAATCCTAAAAAATGACATAAATCCACCCTTTGTACGAGAATTATCATACGAAGGGTGGATTTTATGTTCGATCGACAAATTTTTTGTAACATTAAACGAAAATACATAATCTTGAAATCATATCATGTTAGCGATATCTTTATATAAACTTATCCTCTTCGGCCACTCCTCAACACTTAATTCCCAAACAGAATGCATATAGCCACGATCTCGCAGCGAATCTTCTTTTATTATTCGATTCCATTCTCGGAAGATATCTGTAGGAAAAAGCAACGCATATAAAAATGCATGATTATCTTTATATGACCTTAATTGCTCATATGTCCATAGTTCCGAATTATCCTCTATGTGTGGCATAATTCGATTACAGTACTGTAAATAATCAATGATCGGAGGTGCTTTGTTAATTAAATCAAAATCTATAAGATTGAGGTTTCCATCTTTTTTCAAAAAGAAATTATGATGTGCTACATCTCCATGAACAATACACGTAGGTTCTTCATATAATTCACGCTCGTTTTTAATTAATCCTTTTAACGAACGCTTACCCCAATCTAACCAAGAATCAAGATATGAGGAACTAACATACTTCTCTATTATTCTTCTATTACTCTCAAACTCTTCTAACCGCTCTTCCCATTTCTCAACCTGATTAAAATAATTTACCGGAATACTATCGTAAAATTCACTCGTAGTTGAATGAAAATCTTCTAATAGTTGTAAACCCTTCTTTCGATTTGTATATGAACGAAAGTTAAATCTTTCTTTTGCCGAAGATAAAAATTGAATCCACGCATACGTCTCACCTTCATACTTAAATGTAGGTATGTTTTTAAAAGAATACGTTTGTTCAAAATCGTTTTCTTTCAGCTTTCGTACTAATAATTTTTGTGCTTCATATTTTTTTCGATTATAAAATCCTTTTAATAAATACTTTTTTCGATCCGTATGCACGATAAACACATTACTTCTCAATTTCACCACTTTATGCAAGTTAGCACCTTTTTCCTTTAAAGCAGCCCGAAGACGCGAGCGGAACACACTGTCTCCTTCTAAATATCCACTATAACCCACTGCTCTCATCCGCATATCTTGGCATATTGAAAGCTTCAAGAGCCCCTGTTTGTTGCAGTTCGTCGGAAAACAACGGCTCCTCATCTAATCTCGGCATTGCTTGCTGTCCAAATGGACTCATCATTTGTCCATAATCAGGAGCTGGCTGCTGCCCTGGCATGGATGGCATTTGTGGTTGAAGCATCTGTTGTGGCATCGGCATTTGACCAGGCTCATATGACTGTTGTGACATCGTCATTGGATTCGGTTGATAAGACTGTTGCGGCATTGTCATTGGATTCGGTTGATGAGTCTGTTGCG
>NZ_JBALMO010000208.1:6466-7434 GCF_036963345.1 Bacillus sp. JJ722 | reverse complement strand
TAAGTTTGTTGTGGCATTGTCATTTGATTCGGCTTATAAGTCTGCTGTGGCATATGATGTTGATTCATAAGATTGCTAGGGTTTTGAGGTGTATGTTGACCTCCTATCCCTTTTTTATTTTGAATTTGATCACAACCACAATCCTCTTCTGATTCCTCATGTGGTTTATTAGCCATCATGAATTGATTTGTTTGATGAGGCATCATCGGAGAATAATGGCCGTGATGATGATCACTCGATGATTCATGATGGTAATGATGATAGACATCACTCGACGACGATTCATGTTGATAATGGTGGTGGCCACCCATACCAAAATGTGATGATGACTCTATGTGATGATGTAATCCATGAGCTGATACTTCTGGAACTGGTGACATATAACCTTGATAAGTAGGCGCTCCGTATCCTGGCTGCATCTGTTGATTTGTTACAGGCATATATTGCGGATACATATGTGGATATGATTCATATAAACTACTTTCTTCTCCACACAAGGGCTGAATCATCTGCCCATAGATAGGCTCACAAAATTGGTGATACATTGGATACATCGCTGAACAAAACCCATCACCAGGCATTAATGGTGTAACTGCCACACAGTTTTCTTGCACAACAGACATAGGTTTTTGCTGAGGAACAACTGGTTTCGGCTTATGTTTTGGTTTTTCAGCAGGCTTTTGTACCGCCATATTAGCCATATTAACCATATAATAATTATTGATATCGACTTCTGGTATTACAGGTTGTGGTACGACAGGAACTGGTTTTGGTTTTTTCTTCATAACGGGTGCTTTTGGTACAGGCATTGGTTTAGGCTTCGGGGCCTCTTTCACTATTGGTTTTACTACATTCGGTTTCGGCGCTTCTTTTACAATTGGTTTTATTACATTTGGCTTTGGCGCTTCTTTTGCAATTGGTTTTGTTACATTTGCCTTTGGTGCTTCTTTTACTGGTTTTGTTACATT
>NZ_JBALMO010000208.1:0-6378 GCF_036963345.1 Bacillus sp. JJ722 | reverse complement strand
ATTGGTTTT
Source organism: Bacillus sp. JJ722 (assembly GCF_036963345.1). Classification (NCBI taxonomy): domain Bacteria; kingdom Bacillati; phylum Bacillota; class Bacilli; order Caryophanales; family Bacillaceae; genus Bacillus; species Bacillus sp. JJ722. Next base: position 6,369 of record NZ_JBALMO010000208.1, on the reverse strand, counting down.
GTTACATTTGGCTTTGCCATTTCTTTAACAATTGGTTTCGCTTCACTAGGTTGAGGAGCTTCTTTTATCACTGGCTTTAAGATCCCTGACATAACTGTTTCTTTTTTGGAGTTTACATTTATTTTTGTATTTGATTGAGAAGTAGCAGGGTTTTTTGAAGCACCTACACCTGGAATTTTTATTTTCATGCCTGGCATAATCATGTCAGGGTTGCTCAGCTGGGAATTTAACTTTTTCAGCTCTTCGAAATGCACGCCGTACTTTTTTGCAAGCTTCCAAAGTGTGTCTCCTTTTTGGACAATGTGTATCTTCACGCTGTTTCCCTCCTATGCAAATGTCCTTATATACTATGAAAAAATAGGCAAAGTGCTAATGTTTTTCATGAAAACTTATGCAGGTAAGAAATTAAATATGAATATGAAATCTTATTCTATTAAATACCATAAAACCCGAATGTAAATTTAAATACCTTCGCAATTGCTTTGTAAAGTTTCTTATTGTATAAAGAAAACCACTGGTTAGTCAGTGGTTTCAATGAATTATCTATGTTTTGTTTCCCAATCAAAATTAATTTCCTTGTCGTTCCACGGAATTCTTTTTTCATCTGGTCGCGTAGCGTTATAAGACTTGGTTGTACAATACAGAACCGTAACTGATTTTTCGCCTAGTACGCGATAACCATGAGCAACCCCTTTAGGAATGAGTAATATACTCGGATTATTTTCCCCCATGTAATATACATTCGTTTCACCTTTGGTAGGCGACTCTTCTCTTAAATCATATAACACTACTTGTGCATTACCAGATGAAACGAACCAAAGATCATCTTGTTGTTCATGATAATGGAAAGCTTTAATGACACCAGGATATGATGTTGTCCATGAAAGTTGGCCAAAATGTGTTAAAAGATTGTCGTCATCTCTTACAACTTCGGCAAAAAAACCTCTATCATCACAATGTTTAATTAATTGTTTAAATACAACATTTTCAATCCCCACTATCATCACCCTCTTTCTTTAAATATTCATACAATCCTTCTTTCCAATTCCGTATAAATATCCCGTTGGCATTTATCTTTTGATGGCTTAAAACAGAATACATAGGTCTTGGGGTTTTAAGTCCATACTCTTTAGTCGTAACAGGGATGATAGTTGTTTGTGAATTTAGAACTGATCCAATTTCAGTGGCAAATTCAAACCAACTACAACTGCCAGAGTTTGAAATATGATAAATTCCATTGGGCTTATTTAATAACTGTTTAATAGCGATACAAAGATCTTTCGTGTAAGTAGGACAACCATATTGATCATGAACAACACGAATATTTCGAGCCTGATTAATTAGCTTTTTTATCGTATTTACAAAATTTTTACCTCCATGGCCATATAACCATGATGTTCTAATAATTGTAGTGCTTTCATATGCGACGAGAGATAACTCTTCACCAAGTAGTTTACTTTTTCCATATACAGTTTCAGGATTAGGAACATCTTCTTCTACATAAGGTACATTCTTTTGTCCATCAAACACATAGTCAGTGCTAATATGAATAAATTTCACATTCCTATTTTTCGCTTCACAAGCTAGATAATATGGTCCAATTCCATTAATAAGATAAGCTTCACTACTATTTTTTTCACACAAATCGACTTGTGTATAGGCAGCTGTATTAATAAGATATTCTGGTTGGATTTTCTGTATTATTTCTTTTATGTTTGTGCGATTCGTTATATCCAATTGTTGTTTTGTAAATGGAATTACTTCGTATTCATCTTTTAAATGTTTAATGAGTTCCTGCCCTAGTTGGCTGTTTGCACCCGTTATAACAATCTTCATAGCAAAGATCCATTAAAATTGCTCATATGCCATCTAACAGTTTCTTCTAATGCTTTTTCAAAGGAATACGCTTGTTTCCAACCGATTTCATTTTGGATTTTTGTAGAATTAATGGCATATCTTCGGTCATGACCTTTACGATCTTTAACGAACTCAATTAAGTTATGAGGCTTGCCCATTATATCTAAAATATGTTTAACCACATCAATATTTTTTCTTTCATTGCCACCACCAATATTATAAACTTCACCTGAAATGCCTTTTTCAAGTATCATGGCAATTGCTTTACAATGATCTTCTACAAACAACCAATCTCTTATTTGTAGACCATCTCCATAGATAGGAATTTTATGATTGTGAAGAGCGCTATATACAATAGTAGGAATAAACTTTTCTCTATTTTGGTAAGGACCAAAATTATTGCTGCATCTTGTTGTTATGAGGGGGAGTTTAAATGTTTCATTGTATGAACGAACCAATAAATCTGAACTTGCTTTCGTAGCTGAATAAGGATTGTTAGGTTTTAGAGGGGATTCTTCTGTAAATGGTTGCTGAGTAGTAGTTAAAGTTCCATATACTTCGTCTGTAGAAATGTGAATCATTTTTGCTGCATATCCCTTTAATAAATACTGTAATAAATGATAAGTACCTACAATATTTGTTTTAATAAATTGGTCTGCATTTTTGATACTATTATCAACATGAGACTCAGCAGCAAAATGAATGATAGCATCATAGTTTTGGTCCATCACCTTGTCTATATCATCCTCGTTAACAATGTCGCCTTTAATAAAACGTAATCTAGAGTCAGATGTGAGATCTTTTATTATTTTAGGATGACTAGCGTATGTTAAAGAATCTATAACCGTTATCGCATACGAAGTATTCTTTAGCAATAAATGAACGAAATTTAGGCCGATGAACCCGGCACCTCCAGTAACTAGAAGATTCATTGTACCGATTCCTTTCTAGAAAGTAGTTGAAGAATAACTTCATTCTTCTAATAATCGTATAAGGTATTTCCCATATTCATTCTTCTCTAATGGTTTAGCTAAATTGAGTAGCTGTTGGCTTGAAATGAAACCTTTACGATAGGCAATCTCTTCAATACAAGCAATCTGCACATTTTGCCGATTTTGAATGGTTTGAATAAATAGTGAAGCGTCTATTAGGGATTCATGGGTACCAGTGTCCATCCAACTAAAACCTCTACCTAACAGCTCCACATTTAACTCATTTCTTTGGAGATAACATTCATTCACAGAAGTAATCTCATATTCTCCACGTAAAGATTTTTTAATATTTTTAGCTATATCAATCACTTTATTATCATAAAAATAAAGCCCCGTAATAGCATAGTGAGATTTAGGAGTCTGTGGCTTCTCCTCTAAAGATTTCACTTTATAATTCTCATCAAATTCTACTACCCCAAATCTTTGAGGATCATTAACATGATAACCAAAGATCGTTGCACCTGTTTTTCGAGATACAACATTTTCTAATGTTTTAGTGAAATTATGTCCGTAAAATATATTGTCACCTAATATTAAAGCTACTGAATCTGTTCCTATGAATTCTTCTCCAATAATAAATGCTTGAGCGATACCATCTGGTTTTTCTTGTGCTATATAGCTTAAGTTAATTCCTAACTGTGACCCATCACCTAATAGGTTTTTAAATCGAGGCACATCAATAGGTGTTGAAATAATTAGAATATCTTTAATACCCGCAAGCATAAGCACAGATAATGGATAATATATTAACGGTTTATCATAGACAGGTAATAACTGTTTTGAAACAGCTTTAGTTAATGGATATAATCTAGTGCCATACCCACCAGCTAATATGATTCCTTTCATCATTATCACCTCCTAGAAATAATAATTAGTTTATTAGTAGCAACCAATTACTATTATATGCGTGGGAAGGTGATTTGCTTTTAGACAAACTCGCTAATTAATTTATATCTTTTTTGAACACGGCAGGCACTCCTGCGTATAGTTTTTTACCAGGTACGTCATTCTTCACGAATGCTCCACCACCAATAATCGACCATGGACCGATATTGATTTTTTCACGAATTGAAGAACCAATACCGATATAAGCTCCTTCTTCAATTGTCACATTCCCAGCAATAGTAACTCCAGGGGAAATAGTTACATAATCACTAATGATATCGTCATGGCTAATATTGGAACTTCGATTAATGATCACAAAATCTCCAATACGAACATTTGTAGTAATAATGGTACCTTCACAAATAATTGAACCAACTCCAATAGTTGTTCGTTTAGAGATATAAACAGAAGGATGTATGATTGTATCTGCCATTTCAAATCCTGCATCTTTTGTTTTAGTAACGAATCTTTTTTTCAAGTGAGGATCTCCTACACCAGCACATACTATTTGTACTTCCTTTCTTAAAGAAGTAATATCATGAAGATCGCCTAAGATCGGTAGATCATCTATAATAATTCCTTTCATTTTTGGTCTTTCATCAAGAAATCCTATAACTTCATAATGTAAATATTCACAAAGGTGATTGACTTCGCGCGCATGCCCCCCACTACCCCAAATAACAATTTTTTTCATCGACTCAATCCTTTAGCAAGAACATGTGTAATTTCCTTAACATTGCTTTCTTTCATCTCTTCCCATAGCGGCAAACTTAATATACGTTCAGAAATATTATCCGTAACACTCATTAAGGTTCGATTAAATGATGTGAAGTATTGTTGATGATGACATGATGGAGAAAAATATGTTCGTGCTTCAATATGATTATCAGCTAATAGTTTGACATAATCTGAATTTCTCCGATCTTTAGGGCAAAGAACCGGCATAAATTGATGAGCAACCGATCCATTTATTTTTTGAAGTTGCCACTCATTTTTTAATACGGCGTTTTGTTGAAATTGCTCACAATACCATTGATATATTTGTTGCCTTTGTCTCATTTTCTCCGGAAAAGCATCTAATGTAGCAAGAGCAATAGATGCGCTATATTCTGAAAGCTTACTATTAAGACCTTGAGAAATCGTTTCTCTATTTGTTGAGAAGCCAAAATTACCCGCTCTTCGCAGTTGTTGAATTAGATCTGTATCAGCACTATATACTAAACCACCCTCGCCAATTCCAAATGACTTAGTCGCATGAAAGCTAAATACAACAAAGCCAGGAAAATCACTTCCAAAAGAACCATTATCCCCTTTTGTTCCAAAGCTAGGGGCAGCGTCAAAAACAACAGGCATTCCTCTTTCTTCTAATCTTTTATAGAAGTTTATGTCCATATCTGTGCCAAAGGTTGCATAAGGAATCACAATAGCTACCTTATCTCCTAATTTCTCTAATGCTTCTTGGATGAGTTGCTCATTCATGCACCAATTATCTTCATTAATATCAATGAAATAAGGTTCTAAACCACACCACATAGCGGCAAGTGGAGTAGCTGAAAAAGTGAAACTAGGCATTAATGCAATCTGCCCTTTAGGTCGTTTATGCTGATTAATAGTCAACATCAGTCCAATTGTAGCGTTACTTACCGTAACTGCTGCTCCGCTCCCTCCAAAGTAGTTGTTCAGCACTCTATTTTCAAAAAGTGTATTTAACGGACCATAATTGCTGTAAATCCTGGATTGCTCCATTTGTGATAAATAGCCTGAAAACGTGTCTTGTTTCACAAGATTTGGTCTTAAAAACGGAATCTTTATCATACTCTACTCATCTCCGTTTCAATTAATCTAAGAATTAAATTCAGATTTCAAAGATTCATTTCCATTTATATTCAATTGCATATGCAAAAATGTATATATAGATTGTTAATAAACAATTTTATAATAATAAAATAATTGTTTGATGACTATTAGTATTTTTTCAAGTACCTTGTTCATAGCCCTTTTTTTGCCCTTTTTATCATTATTAAGGTACCTAGTCATAGCAATACTTCATATAAAAATGTATATGTATTAGCTTTAGTCCAGTTCAAATAATTATCTTTGAATAATATATATCAATTAATTAGAAAGGAGAAATTAACATTGGGCAAACGTAAAAGATGCGAAATCTGTGGCTTCTTAGATTGTTTATGCGGCTTTTATATGTGTGAATGTGGATGCTATTTTCCAGAGCACTGTCACTGTCACCACCATCGTAGAGGACCACAGGGGCCTCAAGGACCAAGAGGACCTTATGGAGAAGGATCTCAAGGGCCGCAGGGTGTACAGGGACCTTTTGGATTAACTGGACCTCAGGGTGTACAGGGACCTTATGGAGAGGGATCTCAAGGGCCTCAGGGTGTACAGGGATTAACTGGACCTCAAGGGCCTGCTGGTACACCAGGAGGACCTCAAGGGGACGCTGGGCCTCAAGGGCCTGCTGGACCTCAAGGCAATACTGGTTCTCAAGGCGCTACTGGACCTCAAGGTAATACTGGGGCTCAGGGCACTACTGGAGCTCAAGGCAATACGGGACCTCAAGGAACAACTGGACCTCAAGGCGATACAGGTTTAACAGGTTCCCAAGGGCCTCAAGGTG
>NZ_JBALMO010000207.1:0-3463 GCF_036963345.1 Bacillus sp. JJ722 | reverse complement strand
TCAACTTGAATACCCATCAAATTCAGAATTTCTATCGGAATGGATATATTAATTATTTAATTTTAAGAGCTTAAGCAGAAAATATGAATTTGTAAAATCTATAAAAAATGCACATTTATTAGCTACACTTGTGTAGTGAAAGGGAGTGTTAAATATAGAATGGCTTTTTACCCATGTTAATCATATGAATATGTCCAATGAAATTTTATTTATACATGAATTTATTATCAAAGGAGGCTGAATTTAATGGAGATACTTTGGCCCTTTTTAATCATATTGATCCCACTATTAATTTTGGTAGTCATTCATAAAATCTTGGAAAGAAGACAGAGAAAGAAGCGGAAAAATAGCCACCACCTATAGCATGAAATACAAAATAATGTAATAAGAACCTAAACGATCTGAAATTGCTTAATTTTGAATTGGGTAGTTTGTTAATAGTTTAAAAGGAAAAAAAGGGAATGAAAAAGATGTTTGGATTATTTCAACAGATAAGTAATATACATAGCTAGCCTTTCTAAACATGTAAGAAGTACGGAAGTGATTTCTTTGTTATAATTAGCAGGGGTCATTATTTCATTGAGCGTTTTCTTACGTTTACATACTACGGGATTTAATCATACAAACTCTACAACTGGATATAGTAAATTAAATAAGGACATAGGAAGAGGTTCGCAATATTATGGTTTCAACAGTTACAAATAAAAAATTGTTTATATCTTATATCTTTGCTTTTACATTAATTATCGCTATGGTTGCTGTTGCGGTTCTTTTTGAAGATCGTGAAATTATTTTACCAGAAATCGCTGCAATGGCAATTGGAATGTGGGCTTACAGAGAACCTGGTTGGATTAGACAGCCATCAAAAATATTTCTTGCTCCTTCTATAACCGCAGTGATTGGTTTTGGGGTTAATCAGTTAGAAATTGATTATTTTGTGAAGATCATTCTTACACTTATTTTGATGTTTGTATTTTTACGACTTATACAATCTAACTTAGCACCATCTATAGCAACTGGTTTACTACCTGTTGTAACGAATGCCACTCATTGGTCATTTATTCTAGCTGTTTTCATTTTTACATTCGTAATCATGCTTGGAGTTTATTTATTCGAAATGAATAAAGGAATGGAGAAGAATGCAAAGATACAGTATAAATACATGGTTGTATACGTGGTTCTGATTTCTATATGGATCGGTTTATGTTGGCTAGTTGGTTACGAAGTTGCAGTGATCCCACCAATTCTTGTTGTTGTGTTTGAATCACTTCAAAAACCCATGTACAATGGAAAAATGGTTTTCAAACAAAGTATCGTGCTAACGATCTCTGCGACGGTTGGAACACTGCTTTATTTTGCTATTGATTCGCTGATATTAGTAACAGTGTTATATATGATCTTAATGTACATTCTGTTACGAATTGCTAAGGTTCAAATTCCTGCAGCATATGCGTTTCCATTGCTAATGTTTCTTTTCCCAGATGAAATTATTGCCATGATGCCATTAGCTGCTTTGATTACATGTACAATCTTGTTTACTTCAGTGTTGATGTACAAAAAATACGAACGAAAACAAAATAATAAAATGAAAGTTAATACTATCTAGTTATTGATTGAATTACTTATAGTGATTCAATGAAATTTGCTCTAGAAATAATACTCTTCAACATAAAAAGCGTTCTGTTATTATGCAGAATGCTTTTTATGTTGCTTATGTTTATATGACCATTTTCTTCCATGAAAAAGTAGCACTCAGATTCCTTAGAAATCATAAACTAAGTGAGAGAATCATGGGGGAGGATGTAAAATGTATATATATACAGATGGCTTTCAATCTTATCTGAGACAAACGAATAAATTGATTGCTAATATAGAAAAAGCGATTAATGGGGAATTTAGTGCCATTAATTGTTACGCACATTTAGCTAAAATAGCACCAAATGAGCAAGAAAGAAAACAAATACTTGAAATACGTAAAGACGAAAAAAAGCATTTCAAAGAATTCTCACAAATCTATTTCAATTTAACTGGTATGCAACCACAACCAAAAATTACGGAAGATTGTCCTAAACAATACATTGAAGGATTGGAATTTGCTTTAAAGGATGAACAGGAAACGGTGGATTTTTATTTAAGTATATCTGATGATTCGAATAATGCCTATATTAAAGAAACCTTCCGACGAGCAGCTGCTGATGAACAAAATCATGCAGTGTGGTTTTTATATTTTTATACGAAAACAAGAAGTAAAAGCTAAAAATGAGATAAAGTTTACAAACAATACTAGAAAAAAGAGGATATTATGGTTCTATAACGAAATAAGTGTTAAGAAGATAAAGGGGGAGTTATTATGATTAGTAAAATGAAGAATGCTTTGGAGAACATATATAAAAATGATAATGAAAAGGAGTTTTCTTATTGAATCAAGCATTACTTATTATTGATGTACAACAAGAACTAGTTGATGGAAATAATGAAATGAAAAGTGTTTTTAATAAAGAACTATTATTAGATCGAATTAATGTAGTTATTAATAAAGCATTAGAATCACAAGCTTTAATCGTCTTTATAAGAGATAAAGATGTTGCTAATGGTGAAGGTCCAGGGTTTCAAATACACCCAAAAGTTAAAGTACCTACCAATGCAAAGATTCTTGATAAAGCGGCTACCAATTCGTTTTATGGTACGCCATTAATGGATTATTTAAAGGACAACGAAATTAAACATCTTGTTATAATGGGATGTAAGACTGAACACTGTATTGACACAGCGGTTAGAACTGCAACAGTGAATCATTTTGATGTTACTTTGGTTAGAGATGGCCATTCGACAACAGATTCTACAACCCTATCTGCCGAAAAGATAATAAGTCATCACAATGAAATACTTCATGGTCATTACAATGTTGACAATTTTTCTGTTGTTCGGCTTTCTGAAGAAGATTTGTTTCAACCAATACATGAAAATTACCGCTAGAATTCCGTTTATTCTTTTAACTTGAGAAGTACTTGGACTAAAAATTAAACAACTTTACATAACCCCGATATGAAATCAGAACGGGGTTATATGACTTTATTTCAGATACTTAACATTTTAAAAGTTTGAAATAAGGTCTAATAACGTTTTTTAAGTTTATATACAACATTTGTATAATGTTCAGTTAATGTAATACTTACATATCCAAAAAGTTCTTGAAGTTTTGGTAAATTTACATTTTTCTTTTTATCTTGTTAAAAATGATGTAAAGAAAAGCAAGTGGGTAGGAGACCTGCTATTTTAAATAGCTTTTTAAAGATATTATGCAGCTTTGTTTAACATTAATGTATTAAACCCCAAGAAAAAAGACGAATAAATTCATATTTAACAAATTAAACATTCGCTTTTAACTGAAATAAATGACATATGCTCAGTGGACGAATAAACCTTATTGTCGTAAAAATACGAACAATAAGGTTTATTCGTC
>NZ_JBALMO010000206.1:0-3511 GCF_036963345.1 Bacillus sp. JJ722 | reverse complement strand
GTTTCATTTGATTCACCATACTTTGTAAATATCTCATTATATTATTATATCATCCATAATCCCACATAATCGAATAAAGTATCTACATTTACAAATATTAGTGTGTTACTTAAGAGCTCTCAGAGCGATGCTGGATAATGCATTAGCAGGGTAGGAACCATAAACAATTTACATATTCACAATTCAACATAATGTCCCTTTTGTTGAATTGTGAATACACATGTAAATTAAGAGGCTATAATTAGCTTCCTTAATATCTTATCGTTAATTATTATGTCACTATAATTCGAATAAAATTCATCTGGATTATAGTTTATAAATACAAAAGTCAAGGCATACACCTTGGCTTTGCTGCTACTCAATGAAATTGACAAATAGCGCACCAAGCTATTTGCAAGCACATTATAGCATGTCTATTTGTTGCTGCGGTTGTTTTTATTTGAATTTGGGTATATTATAAGTATAAGGACTAAAGCAATTCACACAATAAAAAGAGGATCAAGATGCGCGAACATCTCAATCCTCTAATCATATTAGCTACACCGCAATGTAAGACTGCGGTGGCGAACATAAGACTGAGCTTATTTCACCTTTGGGACAGGGATTTGGCTTAGTCTTTTTTACATGCAACGATTATTGCAACAACTAAGGACGCGAAAGCAATCATAACTAATAGTATATCTGTTGTTACGACCATACAATCCCCCCCTTCTGTCCCTAGTTGGGAACCGGGGGTGCCACCGCGTCATACCTGCCAAATGTAGCTTCTATTATTATAGCATATATCACCCTCTTTCAGTATATTTTCACAGAAACATATGTTCGCTTTTCAATCGAAATCCTTTTATGTTGAATTGCGAACATATGTTGTATAATACATAAAGAGGTGATTTTATGCGAATTCAACGTGAAAAAGATGGTGCTAAATTAGAAGAATTGAAGATGACTCTTCCCTTCTATATTGTAAAATACTTAGAGCATATTGGTCTGAATATGACAAACACATCAGCACTTTCATATACTTATAAAATAGTAGATTTCTTGGAATGGTTGATAGAATATGGCCACTCCACTGCAACAAGCTATCAACATGTTACTCTCGAAGAATTAGAATCTCTTTACACAGAAGACTTTGATGCCTACCGTACATACCTAATGAGTAGACCTAACAGCAAGTATCATGGAAACAAGTTTTACAAATCAAAGAACTCAAATACTACAATTAGTAATAAAATGAGTGCACTTAAATCATTTTTTAAATTTCTTTCTAAGACGAAGGTTCGAGGAACAAACACAACTTACTTAAATCAAAATGTCTTAATGGATTATGAAGTTCGTGTTAAAGCAGATGAAGAAGGCGCTGCTTCCAGGATAAAAATGAATATATTACAAGAAGAAGAAATGTTTGAGTTCATTGATTTCGTTTTACATGAATACGGAACTTTAGATCTCCATCCTGTCGCACTTAATATGTGGAATAAAAATAGAGAACGCGATGGTGCAATCATAGCGCTCCTTTTACATAGCGGTTTACGTGTAAGCGAGTTGATATCCATCCGTATAAAAGATATTAATTTAGCTCTGAATTGTGTCATGGTCGAAAGAAAAGGTGCGGACGATAATGATACAAAGCCTGTATATTTTAGTGAGTATGCTGCTGAAATTTTAGAGGATTATATGGAGATTAGGCAGAATAGATATGCTGCTGAGAACTTTGAAAATTCCCCTCTATTCGTTACTACAACCAGAGGTAGTTATGCCAAACTCATTAGTAAAAATACTGTTCAAAAATTAGTAATGAAGTATGCTACTGCCTATGGGAAACCTTATTTAACAGTTCATGATTTACGTCACAGCTTCGCTACTTATTTACTTAAGGAGACAGGAAATATTCGTATTGTCCAAGAGACATTAGGGCACTCTAATATCAAAACAACCCAGAAATACACTCATATATTAAATGACGAAAAGCGTGAAAATATTCGACAGGCATTTAAAAAGAGAGCAAATAATTAAAAGTTGTTCCCTTTTTATGCCGTTTATGCCTATGTACGTAAAATGAGAACAACCAGACGAGTAGCTGTTCTCATTTTACGATGTATGATTTTTTTAATTCGTTAATGATTTCAGACCCAGTATATCAGAATTATCAATGTGCATCAATCGAATTATATAATACTAAGTCATAAGTCAACTGCAATTTTAATAACCCAACCAACATGCATTAGTGTTATTTTAACTTGATCAAATATTTATCTGAAGGCTATATATTTCTTGCCTAAGTTTCAGCCAATTAAAGAGACTATACAGCCATCTTGTATATCCAATCAGTGTTAGGTGGTTTAAATACGATAAATCAACTTATTGTTCACTTAATTAGTATTTAGTGACTATTTAAACGAACGAGATTGTAGATTCATATTGAAGTGAACCATCTGTCCCCTTTAAACAAAAATCCTTTTACTTGCCCCTCTTAGAATGGGTTCAAAAACGGTAAGAAATTTAATACTCATCGGGGCTGCTTTTGGTAAATCCGTAAATATAAACACACAAAATGTAGGTGATATTATGTTAAGCGGTGCTGGAAAACCAAGTTTTACATATAAATTTAACTCTCACGAGGAAATGATTCTTCTTACTTCTGGCTATACTCATGTAGCAAATCACCATTTTTTATAAATTAGAGGGGTAGCTGCTTTTTTATAATGTGCTTTAATCAATTGTTATCAAATGTATTTTTACAAATCAAATCAAGAAGTAAGAAAATCTAGTTTCTCCCCTTCACCGATTACATTAAACTTACATAGGAGGTTATTAATTACTATGCAACATAAAAGACACAAAGAAAAACTAGATAAAATGGTACTCACTATGCCCTTCTATGTTGTTGAATATATAGATGATAAATTGGATACTCGCTCCCCCTCTACCCTTTTAAATTATCTTCATGATTACAAAATGTTTTTTGAATGGTTAATGGCCGAAGGTATAGCAAAGTGTGAAGCTATGCGTGATATTCCGCTTGAGTCGCTAGAACATTTAGAATTGGATCAAGCTAAGTCATTTTTTAAGTTCTTACAACGAGAAGAAATACAGGTTACTAAAAAAGAGACAAAGAAACGTGAAAAGGTCTCTATTTCAAGGGGAATTTCTGCCCTCCGCTCCCTCTTCTCTTACTTGACTACTCAAACAGAGATTAAGGAAGGTTCAAAAAAAGGAGAACCATACTTCTATCGTAATGTTATGTTAAAAATTGAAGTAACTAAGGTAAAAGAGACACTTAGTTCTCGTGCAGCCAGGATGTCACGAAAGATATTTCATGACAATGAAGACGTTCAATTTCTCGATTATTTAAGGCACGATTTTGATCACGGTTTAGGACCGAAATCAAAACAATTAAGTTACTTTAAAAGAGATAAATTAAGAGACATAGCCATTTGCTCTTTATTTTTGGGAAGTTGTATTCGACTTGTCCAGCTTATTAAAGAATTATTTTTTCCCGAAAAAAAGA
>NZ_JBALMO010000205.1:0-1981 GCF_036963345.1 Bacillus sp. JJ722 | reverse complement strand
ATGGTGAATCAAATGAAACTTCCAAACGAACCGTTCATTTCCTACGAAGAATACCTAGAAATGAGAGATAAATCAGATGAGTTGTTAGAGTATATTGATGGTGTGGTTTACATGTCTCCATCTCCTAGTGTTAAACATCAACGAATCTCTATGCGTTTGAGTGTTCAGCTAGGTAGTTTATTAATGGGAAAAGAATGCGAAGTATTAGCAGCTCCTTTCGATGTTGTTCTATCGGATGAAGAAAACAATCAAAAAGTAGTTATTCCTGATTTGTCTGTCATATGTGATCCATCTGGTTTTGATGAACAACGTTATGTTGGTGTTCCTAAACTGATTATTGAAATTGTAAGTCCATCCAACCAAGCTCATGATTTAGTGTTTAAGTTAAACCTGTACCAGAAATACAATGTTCAAGAGTATTGGATTATTAATCCGTTGCAACATTATGTAATGGTTTATTCTTTGAATGAGCAAAAGCAATATGAATCATTAGCGTTTGAAAAAACAGGTACGATTACATCTAAAGCCATTCCTGGTTTTACATTAGATATAGATAAGATATTTAGTTAAGAAGAGCTACCCCTATAAGAGATAGCCTTCTTTTTTTATTATGTACTTACTTTTCTTTATCGGAAAAACCTTTCATTACATAGGCTAAAGCTGTATATGTAAACAGTGTTGAAAAATATGAGACAGCTGTATCTCCATATTCCAATCCATTCTGTGTTTGTTCAGCTGCTCGTCACGTACCATATGGTACTTAAGCAATGCAAATGCTATCTAGCTTATAATACGTGAGGCGAGTAAATTTGTTTTTTTCTTGTTAGCTGCCTTCTGTTTTTTACTATTCTCAAGGTGAACAACGTGAGAAATTAAAGAAAATGGATGAAGATTAAAAATTAAAAGCGGTATTACTCTAAATGAAGTAATACCGCTCGTTTTGTCTTAAATAATCTCATATTTTTTCTGTTTAAAGGAGTACTATCCTAACTGATATTTCTTTTTTAGGTCCTCTAAAACTTTAAATTCCCTACATGCTTCTATATTATTATTATTGCTTATAGAAATGTTTGAAAAATTTAAAGTATCTTTTTCTCCATAACTACTTAAACCCCCACCAAAAATATCTTTTTTAGATATTGCAGACTGTAGACAAACTATTTTTGGTGAGTTCAGATGCTAAAAAATAGTTTGTCTCTTGCTTTATAGCAAATTTATCCAACAACATTTATACGTAGTGCTTTCTATGCTACAATTTACTATAAGTGAGGAAGGTGTCTTATGAAAATATCCGTTTATGTTGCAAGTGCATTTAGCAAGGATCATAAAGGCGGAAATAAAGCAGGAGTGGTATTTATTGAGAATACATTGACCACTACTCAAAAAATGGCAATAGCCAAACAACTGGGCTATGCGGAAACCGCATTTATATCAGAATCTGAAATTGCTGATTATAAATTTGAGTATTTTACACCAAAAGAAGAAGTTGATTTATGTGGTCATGCCACAATTGGCTCTTTCGCGATACTGATGCATTTAAATAAACTTTTCAGGAATCGCTATACGATTGAAACGAACAGCGGTGTTCTTACTATTACCATAAAAGATGACATCATATTCATGGAACAAAACAAACCGATATTCTATGATGTTGTATCTCCAAACGAGTTCATCGACTGTTTTGACATTAAAGCTATAGACAATAAATACCCAATTCAAATTGTCTCCACGGGCTTAAAAGATATTTTAATTCCTATAAAAAGCGAATCACGATTACATGCACTGCAACCTAATTTTGAAAAAATTAAAGAAATCAGCAAGTATTATAATGTTGTCGGAATGCATCTATATACTTTTAATGACAATCGAATTATATGCAGAAATTTTGCTCCACTATACGACATCAATGAAGAAGCAGCGACTGGAACTTCAAACGGTGCATTAGCTTGCTACCTTTATGAACAGCACTACTTGCAAAAAG
>NZ_JBALMO010000204.1:9819-12171 GCF_036963345.1 Bacillus sp. JJ722 | reverse complement strand
GTTTTTTTATCGTAGATTAATATGTTAAACTACGATAAAAATAATTACTTAATTTTCAAATTTATTTTAGTAATTATATTAAAATATTGAAATGATAAACGATATACATAGTGATAATGTCTTGATGAAGACGAAGTACAGATAGTAAAGAAGGGTTGAATAAATGCGCAGAAATATATTATTATCCGTGATTAGTATAGTTATGTTTTTTTCTTTATGGTCTTGGCAGCCAATTTCATTTAGTGCAGATACCTCTCAATTCGCGAATGTGAATGCAGATACTCTACGTATACGTTCAAACCCTAGTACAAATGCATCCGTTGTAGGTGTGTTACAGCAAAACCAACAAGTACAAATAGTAGGA
Source organism: Bacillus sp. JJ722 (assembly GCF_036963345.1). NCBI lineage: Bacteria > Bacillati > Bacillota > Bacilli > Caryophanales > Bacillaceae > Bacillus > Bacillus sp. JJ722. The sequence continues at coordinate 11,807 of NZ_JBALMO010000204.1, read as the reverse complement.
ACACAAAATGGGTGGAGTAAAATCAAGTTTGGTTCAATAACCGGTTGGGTTTCTTCTGAGTATTTAAAGTCAAAGCATCTTCAAGGTTATACAACAGGCTCATCACTCAATATTCGCAGTAAGCCACGTGAAACAAGTGCGAAAATAGGATCATTAGAAAAGGGAACGAAAGTAACGATTATATCTGAAAGCGAAGGTTGGCTTTATGTTCAAGCTGGTTCCATGAATGGCTGGGTTTCCAAAGAATATGTAGCTTTACAAACGAGTTCAGGGGATTCTTCAACTTCTGGCAATAATACATCTGCAGATGGAACGGTGTACGTTAATTCCTCTACCTTAAATGTACGTTCGAATGCTACTACTAATAGTACGATTGTACAAGTGTTAAAACAAAATGATCAAGTAACAGTATTGAAAGAAGATGGCGACTGGTCGAAAATACAGTTTTCCAATGGACAAGGCTGGGTTGCTAATCAATATTTAACTTCATCAACTAAAAATTCAACACAAGTAAGTACTAATCAAGTTAGTGATGAAAATGTTGTACTCCGTTCAAACGCGAATTTAAGAACAGGGCCTAGTACACAACATGCAGCTGTAGTACTTGGACAAGCTGGGTCAACTTATAAGTTAATCAGCAAGAGTGGAGATTGGTTACAAGTACAATTACCAAATGGTTCAACAGCTTGGGTAGCAAGTTGGTTAACAACCAATACCTCTGGACAGCAATCATCAACAAATCATTCAAGTGGTATTCAAGGAAAAACGATTGTTCTAGATGCTGGGCATGGTGGTAGAGATCCGGGAAAAATTGGGTCTACCTATTTAGAAAAGAATTTAACATTAGCAACTGTTATGCAGACGGCAAGTATGCTACAAGCAGCAGGAGCAAATGTTGTGTTTACAAGAAGTGAAGATACATATTTAGCTCTAGATGAACGAGTTAGAGTTAGTCATACTGCAAATGCAGATGCATTTATTAGTTTTCATTATAATTCAGCTTTAGAAACGAGTAGTGGAATTATGTCTTTTTATTATTCACCTTCAAAAGATCTTACATTAGCAAATAGTGTTCAAAATGAGTTAGTGAAAAGTACAAATTTACATGATGCTGGTGTTCACTTTGGTGATTTTCATGTGAGTAGAGAAAATAATAAACCTGCTATTCTAGTTGAACTAGGATTTTTATCAAATCCTACAGAAGAAGGAATTGTAAGCACAGAAAGCTATCGCCAAAAGGTAGCAAGAGGAATCGTGCAAGGAGTTACAAATTATTTCAATCAACAATAAAAGAACGATTACGAGAACAACTTTATTTTTGTTTTCGTAATCGTTTTTTAATGAAAAAATATTTAATTCAAATTTAATAGTTGAAGAATGCTCTAAACGAGCTCCTATTAATTTGTACTTTCTTTAACTGTATCTACATATGATGTACAAGCTGGACAGCGGGTAGCTTTGAGTGGAATGTCTGAAAGACAAGCCGGACATTCTTTTGTTGTTACTGGTGCCTCTTCATTATTCTTCGTCATTTTATTTATTTGTCTAATTACGATAAAAATACAAAACGCTATGATTAAGAAATTAATAACATTATTTAAAAATATGCCGTAGTTAATAGTAGCTGCTCCAGCGGCTTTTGCTTCTGCTAATGAGCTATATGATTTTCCTGATAAGTTTATGTATAGGTCAGTAAAGTCTACTTTTCCAATTAACAATCCAATTGGTGGCATAATGATATCTTCTACTAATGATGTGATGATTTTTCCGAATGCACCACCAATTACAACCCCGATTGCTAAATCGACAACATTACCTCGATTTATAAATGTACGAAATTCCTGAAGCATTTAAAATCCCTCTTTCTTCTATATTCTTCCCTTTATTTAAACATATTTGAAATGTTAATTTTGAACATGATGCTTCATTTAAAAAGGTAAAAGGATAATCTTGATTTATCCCGTTCAAACTGGCGCTAAGACTCCCAC
>NZ_JBALMO010000204.1:5327-9705 GCF_036963345.1 Bacillus sp. JJ722 | reverse complement strand
ATAATCGGTGGGGGATGAACGAAACCCCCCACCGATTAAAGTTTCACTTTATTAAAATAATAGTTAATAGATGTTATATGGCTATTTAACTATATTTGATGGTGCAATAACATGCTATTCAAAAAAAGAATGCAAATAATTAGAACATATTACTTATCTAATGTATACTCCTTAAGTTGGGTAGTTTTTTATACAGTTAATATAGTGCAAATGCTAACAATTATGCATGTTACTATTTTCTAAATTACTTATCAAGTTTATATGCAAAAATAACTGACACTGCTCTAGGGTAAGGTCGCTTTTTTGTGTAAACATATAGGGGGAAGAGAATTGAAAAAACAATATAAGTCAATGATTTCCTTTTTGCTTACTGTTTTATTGGTATTTACTATGATTGTACCTACAGTCATTGCGGAAGGGATTGTCACACCATCGGCTTCAGATGTTGACATAGTACCAACGTCAATGTCAGATGGTGGAATAACAACCACATCAGAAGAAGGATCAATATTAACATCGGATGAAGAAATAATGACAACATCTGGAGATGAAAAACCGGGTGAAGGAACAAATTCAACATTGGGTGAGGAAACGATAACGACATCTGGTAATGGAATATCAACATCAGATGATGAGATGACACCAACACCAGAAGATGAAACAATATCAGCATCAGGTGATGAAAAGAATGATGTAGAGTCAAAACAGCCAGACAGTCAACCTGAAGAGTTAGACTTTAATATCATCACAAGTATTATGTTAAATGATGAGCATAATATAGATTTAACGTCAAAAGAATCTATCAAAAAAGACTCCAAAGTATTTTTGGAATTTAAATATGCGATTCCTGAAGGCAAATTTGTTTATAAAGGTGACACGTTCACATTTAAGTTACCAGATGAATTAAAGTCACTTGAAGGACAATTTGAGCTTGAAGGAGACGGAGGGAAAATATCTTATGGAACTGGTGTGGTTAGTGCTGGTGAAGTAAAGATTACCTTTTCAGAAAATGTAGAGAAAGACAATGTAACGGGATCCTTTTTCTTTGCAGCGCAGTTCGTTGAAGAGAAAATAGGCGATGAAAATCCGGTTCCTATTATATTTGATATAAAAGGTGAATCGACAGTAATTGCTCTAGATTTTGAACAGAAACAGAAAGTAAACCCATCAATTTCAAAAGAGTCTATTGCATTTGATAAACAAACGAATATCATCACTTGGAAAGTACATATTAAATCAGGCGATGAAGATATCAAAAATGTAGTGTTTAATGATTCTATTCAAGAGGACCAAGAATATGTGGCAGGTTCATTTAAAGTAGGGACTGCTTCAATTGATGATGCAAATGTTTTAGGTAAAGACGGAAAAACATTAAATTATACATTCGATTCAATTGCAAAAGAGTCGACAAAAGTAATTACTTTTAAAACGAAGATTAAAGATAATCAGCTTCCTGCAGAGGATAAAACTAAGACATATAAAAACAAGGCTTCTATACAACCGGATGGTTATGCAGATCCAATTGAGTCTAATGAAGCGGGAGTTACTGTACTGACAGATATCCTTCAAAAAACAGGGGAACCTACTAAATCATCTTCAGGGGCTACAACAATTGATTGGACCATTACGATAAATGAACACTTACAAACTATTAAAAATCAAGATGGATCATTGAAAATTGAAGATACATTACAAGAAGGTTTGAAACTTGTTCAAGACAGTGTGAAGATCTGGGACGGCGATCAGGATGTAACTACAAGTTTAGGAAACTTGGAAACAAGTGATACCCGATTTACATTTACATTCAAAGATACTATTTCTGAAAAATATACAATTACGTATACAACAGAAGTAACAGATCAAAATTTCCTTATCACTGGAGTAAAAGAAAACTTCACTAATACTGCTGTTTTGACTGGAACAGCTGTGGTCGATGGAAGTGCTACTGTTACTACAGGTGTCGGCGTATCACCTAACCGAATTTCAAAAAGTGGAACGTATGACCGTTCTTCAAAAGAAATTACATGGACGATTTCTATCAATAATGATGGAGTTCCTTTGAAGAATGTAAAATTAACAGATACGATTGCAGAGGGACAAACATTTGTACAAGGCTCTCTATCACCGAATAATGTATGTACCTATGATGAGGCGAGTAAAACGATTGAATGTAACTTAGGGGATATTAATGAAAATCAAATTATCACTTTTAAAACGATAGTAGATAGCAACCATCATAATGCCACGAATAATCAGTCGACTTACTATAATACGGCTACACTAACACATGATAATATTACGGATTCTACTGGTGAAGTCCCTGTACAAGTTACAAGTAATGTTATTAAAAAAGCAGTAGCGGAAAGCTACAATTATGAAGATCGTACGATTACATGGAAATTGACGGTCAACGAAAATAAAATGTCGTTAACGAATATTGTTGTGAAAGATACGATACCAGATGAGTTCGAATATGTAGAAGGTTCAGCTAAGACGAGTATTGATAACATCGGAACATTTTCAAACGAGGGTAAAACGTTAATTTTTAATGCTAATAAAGATCAAGTCATAAAAGACCAGTTTGATATTACTTTCAAAACGAAAGTTTCCAACCCTGATGAGTTTTTTAAAACAAACGGAAAAATCAACGTAACGAATACGGCAACAATAGAAGCGGACGAAATACCTGGTACGGTTACAAGTAATGAAGCAAGTACAGTTATTCAGAATAACATCGTTTCTAAAAAAGGTGACTTTAACAAAGGGGCTAAATCGATCACTTGGCAGGTTGAAGTCAATCCAAATCATATTACGATTCCAGCAGGGGCAACCATTAAAGATACGTTACAAGAGGGATTAGAGTTAGATATAGACTCTGTTAAATTGTATTCAGCTACAGTTGATCCTAAGACTGGCGCTTTAATGAAAGGTGCAGAAGTTGAATTAGAAGACGGTAATATTCAATATGATGGGAAGACCCGTCAATTTGATTTTACGTTTCCTGCTAAAGCTACAAGTGTTCCAAGTGCTTATATTCTAGTCTTCGATACAGATGTAATGAAAGAAGGTACGTACTCGAACTCTGTTACCTTCAACGGAACAGGTAGCGATTTAACAGGTCAATCTAATAATTACGTGATTGATAAAGCAAGTATGGGTGGCACAGGAGCAGGTAATACGAAGACCATTAAAATAGAGAAAGTTGATAAAGATACAAAAGAGAAACTTTCTGGAGCCGAATTTGAACTATGGATGGAGCATCCAAGGTTAGGCGAAGAGACGTTTGTTAGAACCGTTTCATCAGATTCTAAAGGCCAAGTATCATTTGATCGTTTAAGATCTGGAATAAAGTATATTGTAAAAGAAGTAAAGGCTCCAGAGGGGTATCAATTAAATAGTACGCCATTGGAGTTTACATTAGATAGCAAAGAAAAACATCCGAATGAAACAACTCCTTATCTATTTGAAAATGAAAGAATCAAAGGTGCCGTACAATTCATGAAGAAAGGTAAGGACGGCCAACCTCTTTCAGGAGCAGAATTTAAGTTATATTATAAAGCAGATACAGCGTTTGAATTACCTGTTGGACAAGCTATTAGTGACCAAAATGGAATGGTTACATTTGAAAATGTACCTCTAGGAGAATATGTCATTAAAGAAACGAAAGCACCTACGGGATATAATCTTTCAGAACAAGTATTGAATGTTAAGGTAACAAAAGAATCAGCTCAAGGAGTAACACAAGCTCAGCCATATGAAATGATGAATGAAAGAACGAAAGGTTCCATTCAATTTATAAAAACGAATGAACTAGGCAATCCATTAGCTGGAGCAGAATTTGAGCTATTTGCAGAAGATAACAGTAAAGTTGGAAGTACGGTTACATCTAATGAAGATGGTTTAGTTGATTTTAAAGATGTTGAGCATGGTGTGTACACGATTAAAGAATCAAAAGCACCAAAAGGCTATCAAATATTGAGCAAACCATTGAAAGTAACGGTAGACGGTAAAGAAGGTGAAATATACAAACTGGAAGATGTCAAAAACTATAAAATCGTCATTCCTCCACCTATGCCAGCTCAAGGCGACGTGAAGGTTCAGAAAACAGATGAAAATGGAACTCCGCTAGCAGGAGCAGAGTTTACGTTATATGCTTCAGATGGTAAAGAAGTAGCTCGTTCAGTATCAGATGCTACAGGTATTGTCATGTTCAAAAGTATTCCATTTGGAAACTATACACTTAAGGAAACGAAAGCTCCATCAGGATATATAAAAAGTGATGAAATTCTATATGTGACAATTAAAGATTCAGCTGTATATGAGTTTACTTTCGTCAATAAGAAAGAAGATAATACTACTAATCCAGGAACAGATCCAG
>NZ_JBALMO010000204.1:281-5124 GCF_036963345.1 Bacillus sp. JJ722 | reverse complement strand
AGGAACAGATCCAGGAACAGATCCAGGAACAGATCCAGGAATAAATCCAGGAACAGACCCAGGGACAGACCCAGAAACAGAACCGGGAACAGACTCAGGAAATAATAAAGAAGATGTCAAAGATAGTAATTCGATATTAAACAATACAAAAATTAATCAAGGAACCTTGCCGGATACAGGGGGAGTTTATTATAATTACTTACTTCTTAGCGGTGTTTTAGGTATCTTTGGGGTTTTACTTTTTGTAGTAGATAGATCCAGAAGAAAATCAGAATCATAAAATTAGTAACAACATAATAAAAGCATGGTTGCAGTTGTACAGCCTGAATATTAGACTGTACAGTGTGCATCCATGCTTTTATTTTAGCCTCCCAATAGCAATATAACGATCAGGTGCATCTCCTAGGTAATAAAAAGGATAACAAGTCACAAGAGTAATGGCGGGATAGTCATATGATTGGGTAATTAATGGATCTGTCGGTTTAACGACTTCCAATTGTTCAATAATATATGTTTCGGTTCCATATAATGTATTAATGACGATTTCATCATTAACCTTCAGGTCTTTTAGCGGACGGAATACGCCGTCTCGGTGTCCAAGTACAATGGAATTTCCTTGTTCGCCAAAATTGGCTGTGCCTGAAAAATGTACAGCACCTTTTTCTAAGTCTTTTTCAGTAGAACCTTCAATTAAAGGAATATTCTCTTTAAGCCTTGGTATTTGTACTTCACCAAGTAATCCTTTTTCATAAGTAATGGAAGTTGTAGAAGTTGTTTTTTCCTGATTATTATTGATTTGCTCATCTTTAATATCGTTCCATAAGTTTAGATTTTCTTTAACAGCCGATTGACTATCATAAATTTTATAAAGAGAGTATGCGGATGTTAATATAGAAATTGTTATGAGAAAAATAGAGAAATAAAAAAGTTTAGATTTGTTTTTCATTACTTTATACCTTTCACTTTAGTAGAATATGTATTAACCTAAATTAGGTATATTTTTTGTTATACAAGAAATATTCTATTTATTAATTTACTACATAATACAAAATGTAACAATTAATAGGGTATAAGGTGGTATAAAGGGAAACGTATCTTTTGAGGAATTAGGTTAGAAAATAGTACTATATGATTCTATGGTTATGAAATTTCATTTTCGAAGCAAAAGATAACAATTTTTTGTATATTTTTCGAGTTTGGACAAAACTTAATATAAGCTAGGTAAACGTTGAATGGCTTGGATTTATAAGAATTTTTTGTTAATGAAAATGTATCCAAGTAAGTTTTCTCAGTTGTGATTTTCGTATCATACAGTATAATTGAAAAGTATTATAGTAATTAAAAATGACATTTCCTATTAATAAGGAGAATATATTGTGCAACCAGTTAAACTTCGAACATCAAGGATAGACTATACGTTAGTCTTATTATTATTTCTACTCTTTCTGTGTAGTTGTTTAGCGATTTATAGCGCACAAATGACTGGGCAGTATGGACAAAATTTCTTATTAAAGCAAATAGTTTGGTACGCGTCGGGTATCGTCATCATATTAGCCGTTATTCGATTAGACTCTGATCAGCTTAGAAAAATATCCTGGTATGCGTATGGCTTTGGTAATGCATTATTAGCTTTCTTAGTTGTAGCTCCTTCAAGTATTGCACCAGTTATCAATGGTGCAAAAAGTTGGTACAAGCTGCCGGGTATTGGTTCTTTGCAGCCTTCGGAATTTATGAAAGTATTTCTAATAGTAGCGTTAGCAAATGTAGTGACCACCCATCATGAAAAGAATCCAATTAAAACGGTTAAGAGTGACTGTTGGCTATTAATTAAGTTAGGATTAGTAACAGCTCTACCACTAGCGTTTATTATGCAGCAGCCTGACCTTGGTACGTCGCTAGTATTTTTATCGATTTTGTTAGGTGTGATTTTCGTATCGGGGATTACTTGGAAAATATTATTACCGATGTTTTCGGCAGCAACATTACTCGTATCGGGAATCATGTATTTCGTATTATATGCCCCTGAAGTATTAGAAAAATATTTAGGTGTAAAACAGTATCAGTTTAGCCGAATTTATTCTTGGTTAGACCCATATAACTATGAAAGTTCTGCTGGGTTCCACTTAACTCGTTCTCTCTTAGCAATTGGTTCTGGAGAAACGACTGGTAAAGGAATTGGAAATAGAGAAGTTTATTTACCTGAAAGTCAAACAGACTTTATTTTTAGTGTTATCGGTGAAGAATTTGGATTCGTCGGTACAAGTATTGTAGTCAGTTTGTTCTTCTTATTGATTTACCATATTATCAGAATCGCTATGGGTACAAAGAATTCATTCTATACCTACATATGTGTAGGTGTTATTAGTATGATTACGTTCCATGTATTCCAAAACATTGGTATGACAATTGGTTTACTTCCTATTACAGGAATCCCGTTACCATTCATAAGTTATGGGGGAAGTTCACTCTGGGGAAATATGCTCGCCATGGGTGTTATCTTCAGTATCGGTTATCACTACAAGAAGTATATGTTTTCTTCGGAAAAATAAAGAATACACCCTGTATTAGCATAATCTAATGAAATGTAAAAAAAGAGGATGAAGTAATAAAATATTACTTTCATCCTCTTTTTCTTTTAAGGTTAAACAAACTGAACTAATTGTTCGATTGGTAATCTTGTTGTTTTATGTGCTGGAGCGTCAGCTTTACCTAGAGCTATTAACACAACTGGAGTATATCTTTCGTTAATATCAAATCGCTCAATTAATTTTTGTTTATCATATCCACCCATTGCTACTGTATCGTAACCTTTATCTTTTGCAATTAGCATAAATTGCATAGAAATTAAGCCCGTATCAAATGTTGCGATATTCTCTCTTTTTGCAAGTGGCGCAAATGGATAGGCTTTATTTACATTTTCAACTAATACTTTTTTTGTTTCTTCATTAATAAATCCTGCTTCTAAGCTACTTTGGCTTACTTGTTCCGCATTTCTATACATTTCTGTGTCACCAAGTACGATGATTACTGCAGAAGCTGTTTCAACTTGTTCTTGATTATAAGCAATTTTTCGTAAATCTTTCTTTACCTCTTGATCTTGAACCACGATAAATTTCCATGGTTGTAAGTTGCTAGATGAAGGTGCTGAAGTCGCTTCGCGTAACATACTTTCTATTTCTTCTTTTGAAATTGAAAAAGACGGATCGAACTTTCTTACAGAATGACGAGTATGCATAATTTCAGATAAACTTTGTTGTGTGTTTGACATATATATCCTCCGAATATAATACTACATTTACAGATAAACTTACTAATAGTAAGTTTAATTAGCTTACTATTAGTAAGTATGTTTGNNAATTGGGGGTATGAATATGGAAAAACAAAATAAAAAGAAGACTCCTGATTCAAAAGAAAATGGCTGTATTAAATTTTGCAATAATTTTCATAGTACAATTGAATTTATCGGTAAACGATGGATAGGTGTAATCATTTACACTCTATTAAGTGGTCCTAAGAGATACCACGAAATTTCTGATAGTATTCCTGGCATTTCAGACCGCTTATTGTCAGATCGATTACGTGATCTTGAGAATCAAGGAATTATCACGAAAAAAAAATCAGCTTCTGCTCCTCGAAAAGTTGAATATGAATTAACACCAATTGGGAAAGAATTCGAAACCGTTTTTCGAAGCATTTATAATTGGATTCAAATAAAAGAACAATTACAACCCCAAAAGTATACTCGTAATGATTGTGAATGAGAAAAACTATACAAGATTTTAAAAAAGAAATTGGTGAAAATAAATCTGTCGACTGCGATTCTTTGGGGTAACACATGGTTCATTAGGACGGAAATAGAATTAGAAGATGGAACTGAGTATGAGGAGAAAAGAATAGTAAAACCTATAAAATTCCATTCAATATATTTGAGAGTTTGGGTAGGTAAAAATGTCATAATAGTAGATTTAAAAGAAGGTATCAAAAAACAAAAGAAAAACCGGAATGAATTTAGAATTTTTTTTGGAATAGTAAGTTATTAGAAACTTTGATACAATAATGTCTCTAATCGCAGTTTCTTGTATAGAATTTAGAGTTGGCTTATAGAGAATAGAAGTAAGCAATCTTTTTTCTAAGGAGGATTATATGAGACAAAAACCAATAATAATTTCTATTTCTGCTGTATCTGGTGGAGGTAAGACAACTGTTACAAAGGCGCTAGCTAATAAACTTAATACAGCAAAGACTCTACATTTTGATGATTATGATCTAGAAGGACCTAGTGACGTTTGTAAATGGGTAGAAAAAGGTGCAAATTATGATGAGTGGAATGTTAATCCCATAATTAATGATATTAAGTCAGCACTAAATGATTCAGATATAAATTATATTATTTTAGACTATCCGTTTTCGTACCTTAACAATGAGATGAAGGATCTGATAGACATTTCATTTTATATAAACACGCCATTAGATGTAGCGATGGCAAGAAGATTAATTCGTAATCCTTTGAATTCTATAGATGAAGTCATTTATGAATGCGAGCTATATTTGAGTGCTGGAAGAATGGCATATCTAGAGATGGAGAAAAGTGTTAAACCAGATGCGGACTATGTAATTGACGGTCAAATTACTATAGATAGCATTGTAGAAGCAATAATAAGTAAGCCTATTATACTAACTGGGTATTTTCTTGAATAAGCAATGTGATTTTTATTTATTCCGTTCTAACTGGCGTTATTAAGTCATTAAAATGAGGCTGTTCAATAAGTCCTATTTACTATCATTGTTTGATTATTAATGGGAAGTAATTCTTTAGATTTTTAAGAAGATAGATGGGTTTCAT
>NZ_JBALMO010000204.1:0-199 GCF_036963345.1 Bacillus sp. JJ722 | reverse complement strand
TTTCACGTAAACTACTTCGTACAGCCTCTTGTTTTTGATTTATATGTCCACTTTTAATACGTAACGGAATAAAATCAGTAAATTAAAGTAAGTATAAACATAAAGTGCAAATGATATAAAAACAAATATATCGGTGTAACCCCCAATAAGTTGAATTGTTATTATAGGAATGACATAGAATATCATTTGTATAAAGTAT
>NZ_JBALMO010000203.1:0-12471 GCF_036963345.1 Bacillus sp. JJ722 | reverse complement strand
CGTTCACCTTCTTTTTATTGTTAACCATGCTGTTTACTTTTGTTGGTAATCCAAATAACGAAATGAAACCAACAGCTGCAGCATGATCAAACTCATCTTCAGTTGTATAAGTTGCCAACTTCTCATTGTATAGAGAATTTTCAGACTTTCTACCTTCAACGATTGCATGACCTTTGAATAGTTTCACACGTACTACACCGCTTACTGTTTTTTGTGTTTCTTTAAGGAATGCCACTAAAGCATCTTTTAAAGGAGAGAACCATAGACCATCATAAATAAGTTCCGTTAATTTCTTCTCAATAACTGGTTTAAAATGAGCAACCTCTTTTACTAGCGTAAGATCCTCTAATTCTTTATGAGCCGTAATAAGCGTCATCGCACCTGGACACTCATATACTTCACGAGATTTAATACCTACAAGACGGTTTTCAACATGGTCAATACGACCAACACCATGTTTACCAGCGATTGCATTTAATTCAAGAATTAAATCAGATAGTTTGTAAGGAATACCATCAATTGCAACTGGAACACCTTGTTCAAATGTAATTTCAATCACATCTGCAACATCTGGCGCCTTTTCAAGACTAACCGTTAAATCATATGCATCTTCAGGTGGAGCAGCCCATGGATCTTCTAAAATACCACATTCATTACTTCTTCCCCATAGATTTTGGTCGATAGAGAATGGACTATCTAAATTGATAGGAATAGGAATATTGTGATCCATTGCATATTGAATTTCTTCTTCACGAGACCATTTCCACTCACGAACTGGTGCCATCACTTTTAAATCTGGATTTAAAGCGGAAATAGAAACTTCAAAACGCACTTGGTCATTCCCTTTCCCGGTACAACCATGAGCTACAGCTACCGCGCCTTCAAGCTCAGCTACTTCTACTAATTTCTTCGCAATAAGCGGACGGGAAAGTGCAGATACTAATGGATATTTTCCTTCGTATAATGTATGAGCTTGCATAGCTACTAAAGCTAGCTCTTGTGCATACTCTTCTTTTGCATCAATGACATAAGACTTAATTGCGCCAACTGAAAGAGCTTTGTTTTTTATAAATTCTAAGTCTTTTCCTTCCCCTACATCTAAACAGCATGCCACTACATCGTATCCTTGATCTTGAATCCATTTAATAGCAACGGAAGTATCTAAACCTCCGGAATAAGCTAATACAACTTTTTGTTTTGACATTATATAATTGCCCCCTGTTTATGAATAAAAATTCATCTAAAATAATTTTTATTCAAAATCTTTATACAACCTTATCAGCTTTTTTATCTTTTGGCAAGGGGAATTTCTCTATTTTCTTAAGTTTTAGATTTATCTATATTCTATGTGTACCCTTTCATAGAGTAAAAAGATGAAAAACTATTTAAAACATTATAAAATAGTTTTATATTCATTTACTCTAATATGAACTATAAATATTCAACATTATAATAAATACATAATCTTAAGGTATATACATTTTTTGTGCATATACTTACAAGAGATCGAAACGGAGGCAAAACTATTTGAACAAAGACTATTTTATATATAATGATCGATTAGGTATCCCCATCCCTGACTTGGATTTACACTGGGATAATTATGATAGACATATACAACTAGAAATATTAACGGAGTGGGAAAATATACGCGGCACGATACCTGATCGTATTCAGGATTTAGAAGCTAATATTAATAAGAAACAGCAGGAACTAGACGAGGAAGAGTGCTTTTCAACGTCCTGCAAACTAAATTATGAAATTGCAGAACTCGCTTCCCAAATTAATGACCTGTGGCTTTGGTATCGAACACAGGAAAATATAACAGAGAGAAGTCATGATTGAACTACCCACCACTTACGAAACAAAACACTTTCGTTTGAAGTGGGGGATTCCTAAGTAAAGAAACGTATCGGTTTCTAATGGATTAGGCGAACCCCGTAGTCCCTACGGTTAGAAGTCTTATGGCTTCATTTATAAAGTTTTGTCCTGCGTTAATATCCCTGTCGTGATGCGTGCCACAAGAAGGGCAATCCCACTTACGAAGGTTTAGATTTTTAACGTCTTTGTTTTGATAGCCACAGCATGAACATAACTGAGAACTCGCAAAGGTTTTAGACACCGCAACTACTTCTTTGCCATACCATTTTGCTTTGTATTCAAGCATAGTTCTAAATTGTGACCAAGACACTTCGCCAATCGCTTTGGCTAACTTGTGGTTTTTCATCATATTTGATACTTGCAAATCCTCAATCCCTACAATATCGTGGTTTTTGATGATGTAAGTTGAGATTTTCTGCAAATAGTCTGTTCTTGCATGGGTGATTTGTTCGTGAATTCTTGCAACCTTCATACGTTGTATGTTCCAATTGGAAGAACCTTCCACGCGCCTGGAAAGGATACGTTGTGCGGTTGCTAATTTTTCTTCAAGTTTGCGAAACCATTTTGGATTAGAGAATATTTCTCCCGTACTCAAAATAGCAAAGTCTTTTAGTCCAACGTCAACACCCACAGAAGAATCTGTTTTTTCTAATGCTTGTACGTCTGTTTCAGCAAGAATGGATACAAAATATTTCCCACTTGGATTTCTTCTAACAGTAGCATTCAGAATACGACCTTCTACTTCCCGACTTTTAGCTAAGCGAACAAGACCAAGTTTAGGTAATTTGATTTTATTCTCTTCAATGGCAATATTTCCGTTCGTGTGCTTGGTTGTGTAAGACTGTACGCTGTTCTTCTTAGACTTGAATCGTGGTGCTTTATTTTGTTTCTTGAAGAATCGAGTATAGGAATCAGCCAGGTTTTTAAGTGATGATTGAATAGCAATACTGTCAACTTCTTTTAACCAAACCAGCTCTTTCTTTAACTGTGTTAATTGGGAGGAACAAGCGCTGTAAGTTAATCCTTTGCCTGTGTCCTTGTGCATATCCATCCACCTTGCCAAAAAGTAATTGAATACAAAACGTGAACAACCGATTGTTTTCGCAATAAGGATTTCTTGCTTTTTGTTCGGATAGATACGAAACTTATATGCTTTGTTGACTAGCATTGACTTTCACCTCGCTTCATGCCTTGATTTTCAATCTATTTCTTAACTACGGCGATAAGAGAACCCCCAATAGTCAGAAAACAAAAATAATATATCTACTGGCAATATTATCCTATATCGATTATATAATGAGTGCGTTAATCGTTCAAAAGAAACTTTAGGCTAACGCCTAACCGACATTCATCTCCCACCTATTGTTTGGCTACGCCCTTCACACAATTGAGGAAGGAGTCTTCTGTCGGAAAATGGTAAAAAATGAGATTAAACGATCGATAAATAAAAGTAATAATTAGATCAAATATTAAAGAAGTCCATATCCACTTTTTATTAAAAAATGTGATTGTAAATATGATCAGGAATATGGCAGCTGGGAAATAAAACAGGAATGTTACTCCTTGAATATAATCTATTGCTGCTTGTGAAGAGATTTCCCAATCATAAAAACTCAATCCTGAAAAAATGATATAAAATAAAATCACAGCCCTAATAAAAATCAATAGAAGTTTGAGACCTCGATTGAATTGTACTGATTTTGATTTTTTTAATGGCTTATTCTCATTTTCATTAGATATAGTTACTTGTGGATAGTTTTTTTCAACTTCCATTAATTTAGAGTATAATTGTTGGCATTCAGTGCAGTAATGAATATGTTCGATGACAACTTTTTTTGTATCATCTTCTAAATTATTGATTACATGAATCAATTCTCGCGTTAGTATATGAATCTTTTGATTATCATCCACATGTACTTACCTCTCTTTCACCATTTGTTTTCTTATCCTAAATTCTTTAATGTAGAGACCAGAAAATCAAGTAAATCGCTAATTTCTTGATTTTCATACCCGTAATAATCTTTTGCAAGAAGAATATTCCTGTCTAGGACAAATAGTTCACCTAGAACTCTTTCAATCTAACTATTTTTGCTATTAATAAATTTTCTCATTTACTTCGGATGGGTTGATTTTTGGCATTTTCTTTCTCCTCATAATATCTCAGCATAAAAAAGACGATTCAAATCTTAAAAAGTTGCATCTTTTTTAAATTTCTATAAACTATTGCTTGAATTTGCCCTATCCCAATAACAACTTACATTTAATAAGATTCAAACAATCTCATTAAACGTAGAAACGATTAACCACTATTCTCTTTTATTCTAGTTAGAATTTCATACTGCAAAATTTAACTTCAATCCCCTTTTTTCATTTCCAATTCATCATTTCATTTAAATAGTAATGACTATACGTATAACGACAACAAAGTTGTTTGATTTTTATAAAAATAAAGAGCCTTGCAACGTAGCAAGACTCTTTAAAGTACTCTGTTTAGTTTGACATTATAAAATGAACAATACAGTTATATATTTTTTATTAAACTAAAAACCAGTTAGGTAAGGAATTAAACTGATATTATTTGTTCATTTTATCTAAGATCGACTTAACGAAATCAGTTTTATCTTCAGCATATTTATGTTTATTACCTTTGCTTACTGATGATAATTCCTGTTTAAGTTTTTCATACTGATATCTTGCTGTTTCATTTTCCCTTAAAAAATCTCTTAAATGTAACTGTTCAAGTAAATATCTACTTCCACTTTGATACATATGTATTTGATGTGTTCGTGGCTCACCTTTGTTAAAGTAATATCTATCTGGTAATACATTTGTCCCTCTATAAGAGTACCCCAGTTCCTCCTCTAAAGGTTTTACACATTTTTCTCCATCCTGAAAATCCTTTAACTCAATAGCAATATCTATAATTGGCTTTGCACTTAAATTATTCACTGCTGTACTTCCAATATGATGAACACCTAGTATATACTGACCAATTACATCTTGTACCCTTTTTTTTCTCTAATATAAATTCTGTTTCCCAATTAGCTGTCCAAGGAACTAAAAATACCTCGCCTTTTGGTAAACCAAGCATTTTCTATACCTCCCCTTACATAAATTCAACTCGACCTCTTTGATTGATTTTATTCCATTAAATTGCTCAGTTAATGATACAAGAAAAAGGAGCAATTTGCAGCTCCTTTAATTGAAGTAAAGAACCTTAATTGACGTAATCTTCATATAATTCTTTATTTACTATCCCATTTACCAGAAACTGCTGCTAACATTAGCCATGGTTCAATAACAAGATTTATTAAGATATGTGCAATAATTGGAGCAAATGTACTTCTGTCTGTCATAATATAAAGAGCTGCTAGTAAACTACCTAATACGGTTGTCGAAATGATAACAGGAATAGCAATTTTGAGATCACCCCTTAATAATACCCATGCTCCATGAGCGAGTCCAAAGACAATTCCCGAAATCAATATTTGTGATGTATTCGAAAAATTTATTGACAATAAAAAATCCATTAAGATATGTCTAAAAAGGACTTCCTCTACAATTCCTGTGACAATCGCTGCCCATATTCCAATTACTTTAAGCCATGAAAAAGTGAAAAGATGCTCACTTACAAAAGGTAACGCTATAACAGTATAAGAAATGTAAGCAATTACAATAAAAAAAGTAAAAAACCATACAGATCCACTAGAAAATACTTCAGAATTAAGCCCAACCCTTGTCTCTATAAATGATTGAGGGTTACCAACATACCAAAATATAATACTAGCTGTCAGCATTATCGATATACTAGCTAAAATCCAACCTGTTTTTACTCGGTCATTCGAAGTAGTCATATGCTCCATATACCCCCTGTTTTTTAAATTTTTATTTAGTTAAAAATTTCTTTTTAAGATAGCTTCTAATGTTTCAATATACTCTAAATAAGCTGTTTTACCATTAGAAGTTATAACAACAATAGATTTTGGTCTTTTCTTATCGAAAACTTTTCTAATTTCTATATAATTTGCTTCTTCTAGCTTTTGTAAGTGAGATCCTAAATTACCATCTGTTATTTCCAATTCTTTTTTTAAGAAGGTAAAATCACATTCTTCATAACTCATAAGTAAGCTCATGATGCCGAGCCTTACTTTTGCATGAATAAGATCATTAAGTTGCTTAGAATTACTCATCTTGTTTACCTTTATATTTCATTAAAATTCCAGTTAACACTAAGCAACCCCCACCAACTACTGAAAAGATAATAAAAATATAATCCAAGAAGAATTGATATGTGAAAATACCAAGTATCCCCAACGATGTCCCCATATAAAACAATTCTTTGGCTAATACAATACCTAATAATAAATACATGAACGACGTCAATAAAAATATATACAAAGCCATATTTTGTATTGAGAGAACAAGTAGTTCATTAGAGATTAAAAATGAAAACATAACAGCTAGAAACAAAATCGCAATCCAAACCATCTTCAGTTGTTTTCCTAAAAATATAGGTATCGGTGACTTATTCTTTTGATTTATAAATGTTATTAAAGTAAATATCCATCCTATAAGTGTTAATCCCACCCATATGCCAATTGTTAATTTTGTAATACCAAGCTCTGTAACTGAAAATGCTACAACCCATATAAAACCCCATAGTATAAAGTAAGGTGAAGTAAATTTAACAAAACTTTGTTTATGTTTGGTTAGTGCTTTAATATGAGCTAGGTTTTCTGTAATTTCATTGTAAATATCTCCGTCTTGTTTTCCTTTCACAAGATATCTCATCCTTTCAGAGTACTCTGTCAAACAGAGTATAAATCAATTAACATTAAATGTAAATGGTTATTTAAATTATTTTCATTTAATGAAATTTAAGTTAGTAACTCCTTAATAAACTCTTAAAGCAGGAAGGCCTATCCTGTAAGCATTCAAAAACAAAACAGGTCGAGAGCAACGAGTCGTTTTTCTCAACCTGTTTTTATAGTTTTTTTACTAGCGACTAAAAGATAGATTGATTGGATAATAATTTTTTTCCCTTGCTGTTTCTCTAACGGGACTGGATCAATACTTTGGTCATTAGCCGTTAAATCAATTGCATAGTCTTTAGCGAATAGCATGTGCGTTTCTACTAAAACATCTTCCATATTTTCATCAAGATTGAATACTCTAGCACCTCGTAATCTATTTCGTTGATCACCTGGAAGATCGTATGTACCGAATCCCGTATTGCCAGCATGGCTGAAAACAGACCACTATTGATTGGCCCCATACATTCTTCTTCATTTCTTTCACCAACGATCTGATGCTTATTCACAGCAATAGTATGGTTGGATTCAGTTCTTTGATCGACACTGGCGTACAACATAAATCGATGCTTCAAAGAGGAATATGTATAAAAACTAGCGAAGGGATTTTCTTTCCATACTTCATCTCTAATTTCTTGGATGTTTCATAATACCAACTGACTTGATCAAAACGAAGCCAATCCCAATTAGGATAGCCATTGAAATCTTGACCTGCAATAGTTTTAGGTGCATATCTGCCACTATCCAACAACCAAAGATTGAAGGCTGGTTTATTACCTTAAACTGAACAATCTTAACTTTGCCATCTCGATTGAATTGAAGTTTGATTTCTTCTGGCTTTTTTCAGCATAAACTGTTTCTCCAAACATTTCTCCTGGAATATCAAAAGTTCCAAGTGATACTTTAACATCTACGAATATATGTTCTTAAAGTAAAATAAGGGAAAAGGGGATTTTTCATGAGTAAAATTAGTACATTTTTCGAAAAAATATTTAGATATTTTAAACTCTTTCAAACTTCCAAAAGAACAAGTACAATACACTGCATTGCCAAATGAGGTTAATGAAGAAGCAGAAGGAAAATATCGTATTGTGATTTTAAATAATAATAGACCTGTAGGATTCTTCTTATTACATTCAACTGAACGAGTAAGAGAGTATACAGATAACTCAAAAGTTATGCTGTTGTCCTCATTTTCTGTTAATCATTCTGATCAAGGGAATGGTTATGCTAAAAAAGCTATGCTCCTACTAAATGATTTTGTTAAATCTGAATTCCTAACTGTGATGAAATTATTTTAGCTGTAAATCATAAAAATATACCTGCTCAAAAATTATATGCAAAAGTAGGTTTTCAAGATACAGGCAAGCGAAAGATAGGTTCTATTGGTGAACAGTCTATAATGAATTGGTATTATAAGAAAGATTATTTTTCAGTAAAAAAGTTATTGCCGATTTCTATAGAAAATCGGCTTTTTTAATCACCACTAATCTTTGCTACATCCATTTTCTCTTGTTCATGTAATTTATTATCTGTTCTTTTATTCCAAACTATAAGCCAAATAGGTGTTTTGCTCTGTTTAAGTAATATTATCGAGCTGATGTAAGAATCATATACATCCCATTACTAAGTTTCACAACATCCCCAGCTACAGCAAGAGCAACCTCACGCATTAATAGATCTTGTTCTTCCTTATCGTTCGCACGAAGAAGTAGTACATTTCCAGGGTTTATCATAGTATCGTTATGCTCTTGTGTTGCAATTATGGCATAAATTTTAATATCGACCATTTCGATTCTCCCATTTTTTCAAGAAAATATGCGATTTATTAGAGCTTTCTAAAACTGGAGTTTGACTAGCTACTTCAACCATTTTTTTGATATCCCCGAAAAGAGGAACAACGAAAAAAACGATTCGTCCATCTTCATAGTTTTTACGAGTAAAGTGGTACCGTTTCACGCCAATGCTTCTTGTAATTTCAAATAAAATAGCTTGTCGTTGACCGTAGTTATCCAATGCAATTCGATAATGCTGTTCTTTGGGTGAGACGACAACTGCAAGCCCTTCCTGTACAATCATCTCTTGCCCTTTCTCGATCCCAATCTTATTAGAAACAAATATGTCATCTACATACAATTCGTTATCTCGAACAATAATCTTGCCTTCCTTTACTTCAGCAATATCAGCAATTAACTGCCCTTTAGTAAATCGAGTGAGAGCGATATATAAAATAAAACCTCCAAATAGACCAGCCATCATTCGAATACCTAAAACTTGTGCATGCATAATTTGCATGATAATACCTATTGAAAGTGCTACCAATAAGGAAATATAGTTTCGTGCTTCAAATGTCTTGGCAATTCCATCGATGTAAGCACTACCGCGTTTCGTATACTCTGTCTCCTCTAAAGTTTGAAGACTACTTTGTTCTTGTCTTCTAACACTTTGAAACTGGGTCAATGCTAAAGTTAAGAAAGTAACAGCTGTGAAATTATTCGTCATCAAAGTAGGTATAAATACGGCTCCTAAAGTGGCAGAAATAAATCCTAAAACAACTTGTCCTAAGTACCCATTAGGAAATGATGGATACTGCCGGTAGTCTTCTCGGAGTGTAGCAAGACGAGCAATTGTTCCACCAATTATAGCAATGATAATAAGATAGAGATTCTGCGTTGAGAGAATTTGTGCCCCCATACAGGTATCACTCCTACATATAGGTTTTAATGCATATTATATCCAATTGCGAAAAAAAGATGTAGGAAAGAGATAGACAGCCTTTTAGAGTTTACTATAACTTATGATACGGTATATCTTATCGGTTCTACCGTGATACTAATAAGAAATACACTTGCTTGGAAGTCCCAAGCGTTTAATTGGGCTAACTTCCCCCTTTGCGGCTGTCAGTTATTGAGAAGAAAGCAAGGTAATAGATATTGCATAAGGTTGTTTCGCAATGCTTGAAAGGTTTCCTTTCCGAAAAATGCAGCAGCTTTACGATCTATTTCTGTTAGAACGGCGTCAATTTCACGAATTCTATCTACAATCTGTAATGCGATTGCCCCACTGATTTCTTTAGCGACTCGTTCTAGTAGAACCATTGTATCAACAGAAGAGCTCCGCGCAAATATGGCACTAGACAATATTATTACGAAGAAACTCGGAATATTCGGGTGTAAAGGCACGACGGATACATTCCCTCATCCCTGCATGACCATAGGAAACCTCTGCATTTTCACTTCTACTGGCCAACTCAATCTTGTTCCCATAGAAAAACACCTCACATTGATTAGATATTTATTCAATACCCGTTTTTCAACGAAAGGTGTTTTTATTTGTCTCATTTTTTTAGGTCCGTACCGAATGATTAGGTGTTTAACACCCATTTTTCAACGAAAGGCGTTTTTATTTATCACAATTTTTGAATCAGTTCCCATTAAGGAGTTATGGCTTAATTATGATACGGTTGAATGTAACTTCTTTAACTGCGAATATTGAAAAAAGAACCTTCAATCCAAAGTTAGATCAAAGGTTCAATATTTTATTTCCAATGATAATCTATAATTACTCAATTCCTTACCTTAATTTCTTCATCCAAATAATTAACTTAAGACCGGTTCTTTTTCGCTTAGACCAAGTGTCTCCGCAGTTGAAGTATGAATATCATGCAGAAGCTCTGGGTTTTCCATTAATGACATGCCATATGAAGGAATCATTTCTTTGATTTTCGGTTCCCACTCTTTCATATGTTGCGGGAAGCATTTATTAATTACCTCAAGCATAACGTGAACAGCTGTAGAAGCACCCGGAGACGCACCTAGTAATGCTGCGATTGAGCCATCAGCGCCAGTAATCACTTCCGTACCAAATTGAAGCGTACCTTTGCCGCCAGATTCAGTATCTTTGATAACTTGCACACGTTGGCCCGCTACTACTAAATCCCAGTCCTCGCTTTTGGCGGTCGGGATAAACTCTCGTAACTCTTCCATGCGCTGTTCTTTCGATAACATAACTTGCTGAATCAGGTATTTAGTCAATGACATTTCTTTTGCGCCTGCCGCCAACATAGTTAAGACATTATTCTGTTTTACGGAAGTTACTAAATCGAACATTGAACCTGTTTTTAAGAACTTTGGTGAGAAGCCGGCAAATGGTCCAAATAGCAACGATTTTTTATTGTCGATATATCTTGTGTCAAGATGCGGAACAGACATTGGAGGTGCCCCAACCTTAGCCTTGCCGTATACTTTTGCATTATGCTGTTCTATAACATCCGGATTATTACACACCATAAATATTCCACTTACCGGGAATCCTCCAATATGCCTTCCTTCAGGAATACCGGATTTTTGCAATAAATGTAGACTTCCTCCCCCGCCTCCGATAAAGACGAATTTAGCAGTATGGCATTCGACAGTACCGCTACCGAGATTCTTCACTTTCAATTCCCACAAGCCATCGCTAGTACGTTTAATATTATTAACACTATGGTTGTAGTTTATATCGACATTTTTGCTCTCTAAGTGGTCAAACAACATACGTGTTAAAGCACCAAAGTTGACATCAGTTCCAGAGTCGATTTTTGTTGCTGCTATAGGGTCATTCGATGCGCGGTCTTGAATAATAAGCGGAATCCATTCCTTCAGCTTTTCCGAATCATCGGAAAATTCCATACCTTGGAATAGTGGATTGTTTGACAGCGCTTCAAAACGTTTCTTTAAAAAAGTTACATTTTCTTCCCCTTGTACTAAACTCATATGTGGCAATGGCATGATAAAGTCCTGTGGATTATGTATCAGCTTGTTAGTTACAAGATAAGACCAAAACTGCATTGAAAGCTGAAACTGTTCATTAATCTTTATAGCTTTACTAATATCTACAGATCCATCGGGTTTTTCGACTGTGTAGTTAAGCTCGCACAATGCCGCATGCCCCGTTCCTGCATTATTCCATTCGTTAGAGCTTTCTTCCCCTGCATTTTCAAGCTTCTCAAATACTGTAATTTCCCATTCCGGTACTAATTCTTTCAACAGTGTTCCTAAAGTCGCACTCATAACTCCTGCGCCAATTAAAATGACGTCTGTTTTATTTTCTCTGTTGCCCATTTTTACCAACCTTTTCCTCTGAATTTGCAGAAAACATGTAGATGTCCACACAAAACTAATGTGCGACATAGTCACACACCTTTTCTGACTAAATTATAATCATATATAGTGTATTACAATTATATAAAGATTTAAATATCTATATTATATGATAATTTTAAATAATTTAAAATCTATAAATCTGAGAAATTCGTCTACTAGGCTTGGGTTTTCCAATTTTCAGAATGAATAACGATACTTTTTAGTTACTCATCTCTTTCTTTTTTCACTCCTTCTTCTATTCCCAGACTAATGCCTTATCTATTAAATGTTATCTAATTCGTAAATTAGTATATCACTTTTAAGATAATTTCGTTAATTTTATTTACTATTTTAGTCTAGATATATAATTTTGATATAAAGTTTTATTAAAAGATCTATCAGTCATCATTAATCAAAGCAAAAGAATCCATGTTGAAATTAAGTTAATCAACATGGATTCTTGAAAAGTAGAAATCTAAAATGTACTTTATAAATTATTTTCGATTTTTTTTAAAGCAATATAAAGTTCCGCTTTTATTCGATTGTAAAGTGTATTTTATATTTAGTAATCTAGATATATCCTCAATAATTTTTAATCCTAGGCCTGTGCTTTTACTATTAATATCGAAACCAATTCCATTATCTCTAATATATAC
>NZ_JBALMO010000202.1:0-10498 GCF_036963345.1 Bacillus sp. JJ722 | reverse complement strand
AGACAATCGAATCGCTTGTTAGCTCTTCGTGTATCCTTTATCTCAGTCGATGGGCTCCAGCCCATACGGAGCAAAACGGGGCTCTTCCGCTTTTCTTATAAAAAACCATTAAATTGACATTATTATAAGTTGATTGTATGTGTAAAAATTGAGCAGAATAGTTAAATGTTGGTATAATGTTACGTGAGAGATAAAGAAAGGATGTACTTATATGGACTTTTTTTATAATGGTGTGTTGGGCTTGTTCTTGTATTTTCCAGAGGATAAAACGGAATATATTCCAGCTGGGATCACGTCGGCAATATTCTTAGTGGCTGCTGTAATTACTTGGCGTTTAATTATGAGGCATTCTAAAAAGGAAGAAATAAAATTAAAAAAGTTAGAAGAACAAATTATGCAAAAGAATCAGAAGAAATAATTCCTCATTGATTTTGAATATGTCATGTCGCTTCCGGGCAAACTAGAAGCAAAATGTCTGATGGAGGCACATGATGAGGAAATGGTTGTTAATAAGTATCCTCTTGTTGGTTGGAGGATGTGCGGATAAGAATCCAATGAAAATGAAAGTAGACATGTATGATGCTGATGGGAATAAGCTAGGGAAAATTGCTTTAGAGGAACAAGCTAAAGGGTTAGAATTAGATTTAGATTTGAAAGGATTACCGCCAGGAGAACATGCTATTCATATTCATGAAAAAGGATCGTGTAAACCACCGGATTTTAAGTCTGCAGGAAATCATTTTAATCCTACTAGTAAGAAGCATGGATTATTGAATTCAGAAGGACCGCATGTTGGTGACTTACCTAATATTAAAGTAGATGATGAAGGTAATGTTAAGGTAAAGTTAAAGTCAGAAGCAACATTGAAAGAAGGGCGAAATACGTTATTGACAACAGAAGGTACATCTATTGTTATACATAAAAGAATAGATAATGGTATGACTCAGCCAGCGGGTGATTCAGGAGAACGAATTGCTTGTGGAGTGATCAAAAAAGAAAAGTAATAATGCAATTTCTAAATAAATCAAAGAAGTAGATGTAATTTAAAAACAGCTACCCAAATATCATTTTGGGTAGCTGTTTTTAAAAGATGTTAAGATAAGGCTTGTTTTATACGTTTTAAACCTTCTTGTAGAGTGTCATTTGTGCAACCGATATTTAGTCTGATGAATCCTTCTCCGCCAGGACCGTACATCATACCTGGTGAAATGGCGATTTTTCCTTTTTCAATCAATTTTGATTTCAATTCTGAATCGCTGAAGCCTAATGCTCTGCAATCAAGCCATACTAAGTAAGAAGCTTCAGGTACCATAACTTTCACTTCTGGTAATTCTTTCTTTATAAACATTTGCACAGTTTCAACATGTTGCTGTATATATTGGATAAGTTCCTCTAACCATACTTTTCCGTGGTTATAGGAAGCTTGAATGACTTCGATAGCAAATAAATTTAACCCATGAAATCCGATTTTATGTTGAGTTGTTTGAATTTTATTCAGTAACTTTTGATTCTCAGTAATGATAATTGATGCTTGGATACCAGCCACGTTAAACGTTTTACTTGGAGCCATGAATGTAACAGTCATTTGAGCTAATTCAGGGCTTAATGAAGCGATTGGATAATGTGTATATCCTGGTAAACATAGATCAGCATGGATTTCATCTGATAAAATAACGACATTATACTTCAAGCATAGCTCGCCAATTTTTATTAAATCTTCTTTGCTCCACACTTTACCACCTGGGTTATGAGGATTGCAGAATAAGAAGAGTTTTACCCCTTGCTTTAATTGTTCTTCGAAATCTTCAAAATTAATTTGCATTGTTTCGTCAATGTAACGCAATGGACTTTGAAGTAATTCACGGTCATTGTTTTTGATTGTATCGAAGAATGGAGTATAAACAGGTGTATGAATAAGTACCTTATCACCAGGGTCTGATAAAGCAAGAATCGCCGCTGTGAAACCTGCAACAACGCCAGCACTAAATGTGATTGCTTCTTTTTGAATGCCCCAGTTATATTGAGTTTTCATCCAATTGATTACACTATCATATACAGAATCTGTTGTGCTCGTATAACCGTAAACTGGATGTTGCGCTCTTTTTACCAGTGCTTTAGTTACTTCATCAGGTGACACAAAGTCCATATCTGCTACCCACATTGGCAATAAGTCCTTTGCTCCATAACGTTCTTCTACAAAGTCCCATTTAAGAGATGAGGTATTTTTTCGATTAATTGTTTGATCAAAATTATAACTGCTCACATTTGTCACCTTCTAATACATTGATTTTTTAAAATTTCTCTTCTTACACTGTACCTTACTTTAAAGGAATTGTGTTAAAAAAATAACTTTTCTAACTATTTTGACCCTTTAATAGAGCAAAAACCTTTTTCTCTGTTAAAAAAGCCTTTATCATATATTTTAAAACTTGTTATAATAGAAAATGTTTAATCATTTACTTAGGAGGATGTAATATGCATCTTAATACAATAGAGATTCAAGTCTTACAATTAATCGAAAAAAACGGCCGAATCGATATTAATGATTTAGCAAAAATGGCTAATCTAACTGTCGAAGAGTTAGAAGGAACGTTAAAGAAGCTAGAAGAATTGAAAGTTATTGTTCGTTACATGACAGTTATTGACTGGGCTAAGGTTGATGAACATCAAGGTGTTACAGCTATGATTGACGTTAAAGTTACGCCTAAGCGTGATGTAGGCTTTGATGAAATAGCAAAAAGAATCTATGGATTTAAAGAAGTCCAATCTGTTTATTTAATGTCGGGCGTTTATGACTTATCGGTTACAATCCAAGGAAAATCTATGAATGAAGTGGCAAATTTTGTTTCTCAAAAATTATCTACACTTGATTCAGTTATTTCAACAACGACACATTTTATTTTAAAGAAATATAAACATGATGGCATTATATTTGATCCAGCTGATGAAGATAAAAGAATTGTGGTGTCCCCATGATTAAGACAAGTTATTTGTCAAAAACTGTAAGTGAAATGAAGCCATCTGGTATTCGTAAGTTTTTTGATCTTGCAGCTACGATGGAAGGAGTTGTTTCATTAGGTGTAGGTGAACCCGACTTTGTAACGTCATGGTCTGCGCGTGAGGCTGCCATTTCATCTTTAGAACAAGGATACACTTCGTACACGGCAAATGCTGGTTTACTTGAATTGCGTCAAGAAATTTCAAAATATATGAGCAACTCATTTGGACTTTCATATGATCCTAAGACGGAAATCATTGTTACAGTAGGAGCGAGTCAGGCTCTTGATATAGCTATGAGGGCGATTGTTGATCCAGGAGATGAAATACTCGTTGTTGAACCTTGCTTCGTGGCATATGCCCCACTAGTATCTCTTGCAGGTGGTGTACCTGTAACTGTGTCTACAAAAGCAGAAAATGGGTTTAGATTAATGCCAGAAGAGTTAGAGGCAGCTATTACACATCGAACAAAAGCTGTGTTAATTTGTTCACCTAATAATCCAACAGGCTCACAATTATTGGAGGAAGATCTTAAGGCTTTATCTGAAGTTGTGAAGAAGCATGATTTAGTTGTATTAGCAGATGAGATCTATGCTGAGCTAGTTTATGATGATTCATTTATAAGTCTTGGAGCACTTGAAGGTATGCGAGAAAGAACGATTATAATTAATGGATTTTCAAAAAGCTTCGCAATGACTGGATGGAGACTAGGATTTGTGTGTGCTCCAGTTGAACTATCTGAAGCGATGGTAAAAATTCATCAATATGCGATTATGTGCGCTTCATCTATGGCGCAATATGCTGCTGTAGATGCTTTGAAGAACGGTATGCAAGATATTATTGATATGCGTAATAGTTATCGAGCAAGAAGAAACTACATCGTTAATTCATTTAATGAGTTAGGTTTAGATTGTCACGTACCTGGTGGTGCATTTTATGCATTCCCCTCAATTAAAAGCACAGGCTTAACCTCTGAAGAGTTTGCAGAGCAATTGTTATTGGAAGAGAAAGTAGCTGTTGTACCTGGAAATGTATTCGGAGAAAGTGGTGAAGGATTTGTCAGAGCTTCATATGCATCATCGCTTGAACAGTTACAAGAAGCAGTAAAACGAATTGGAAGATTCTTAGAGAAACGTAAATAAGAATAATCGAACTCTTCTATTCGACAAGAATAGAAGAGTTCGTTATTCTAAGGATTAGTCTGGTGTAAGGTGTCAAGACTACTGTCTTAACAAAAATGAAAAAAACGGATAAAACACAGAGTGTTTTATCCGTTCAAAAAGGGGGGAATACTTGAAAACAAAGCTCGAATGAAATGTTTGGGGGAGCATTTCAAAATGGCTGTTTGTTTTCGTAACTAATCTTTAGGGATTAGTAGAAAGCCTTCAGAAATAAGTATTTCCCCTTTATTAAAAATTTATACAAAATATTGAAATTCACGGTAAAGGAGTCGCGCACATGGAAACGACGAATGTTTCTAAGCGAAAGTTACTTGGCGTTGCAGGTTTAGGCTGGATGTTTGATGCAATGGATGTTGGGATACTTTCGTTTGTCTTAGCTGCGTTAGCAGCAGATTGGAATTTATCAACGAGTCAAGTTGGGTTAATCGGAAGTATAAATTCAATTGGTATGATGGTTGGGGCTTTTATATTTGGTCTTATGTCAGATCGTATAGGAAGAAAAAATGTATTTATTATAACGTTATTACTATTTTCTATTGGAAGTGGAATATCAGCATTTACAACATCTTTAGCAGTTTTTTTAGTTCTTCGATTCTTAATTGGAATGGGACTAGGTGGGGAGTTACCTGTAGCATCCACACTTGTTTCTGAATCAGTTTCTGCTAAGGAAAGAGGGAGAGTAGTCGTTCTATTAGAAAGCTTCTGGGCTGCTGGTTGGATCGTTGCCGCTCTTATTTCGTTTTTTGTGATTCCTGAGTATGGTTGGAGAGCAGCATTATTAATTTGTGCAATTCCTGCTTTCTACGCATTATATTTACGCTTAAAACTACCGGATTCTCCCCAATTTTCGAAAAAAATAGTGAAGAAAAGTATCTCTCAACAAATTGTTGAAGTCTGGGCAGCACCGTATAGAAAACAAACTGTTATGCTTTGGATTTTATGGTTTTGCGTTGTTTTTTCTTATTATGGCATGTTCTTGTGGCTACCGAGTATTATGACTGCAAAAGGATTTAGCTTAATTCATAGTTTTCAATATGTGTTAATTATGACATTGGCTCAATTACCAGGATATTTTACAGTAGCATGGCTGATTGAAAGAGTTGGTAGAAAGTTTGTTTTAGTGGTGTATTTAATTGGGACAGCAATCAGTGCATATTTCTTCGGAAGTGCTGAGTCATTAAGTTTATTAATTATTTCTGGCGCAATGCTTTCATTCTTTAATTTAGGAGCATGGGGAGCATTGTATGCTTATACACCAGAACAATATCCAACTGTCATGCGTGGAGCTGGTTCTGGGATGGCGGCAAGTATGGGCCGATTTGGCGGTATCTTCGGGCCGATTCTTGTAGGAACACTAATGACAAAAGGTGTATCTATTTCTTTCATTTTCTTGATTTTTTGTATTGCTATAGTAATTGGAGCATTAGCGGTATTATTTCTTGGAAAAGAAACAAAACAAACAGAATTGGCTTAATAAGCAGAGGCCGGTTTTTTAAGACAGATGTTTTATGGAAGATAATTTGTAATAAGAATTTAATTGGTGAAGATAATAATTGGTAGGAAGAAAGAAAACCCCCACCAATTATTGTTTTCACTATTTTAAATCATCATTATGAATGTATACGCTCTTTTAGTAATTCTGAAGCGGCTACATCTAGTGCAGTTGATATTTTCAATATGGTTTGGTTATTTGGTATATTAATTCCATTTTCATAATTTTCTAACGTTTTGGTTCCACAACGGATTCTTAATGCTAAATCTTGAAGACTCATGTTGCGATTTTCACGATATCTTTTAATGTTACTTCCAATTTGTAACATGGAATGTCTCCTCCTTAACATGTTAATTTCAAATCTATTATATCAATTAAATTATTGGAATATTTAAATTAATAATGAACATTTCGTGTTGAAGAGTATTATTTGTCGAAATAGGAAAACATCTAATAGTAAGAGTATTCTAAGAAAAAAGCTTCTTTGATAAAGATGATTCAATGTGCTATAATATGTAATTGTGAAAAAATAACTTAAATTTTTAATTATATAGGAGTGTTATTATGTCTACAAAATACGAAGTAGGATCAGTTTTAACTGGTACGGTAAAAGGAATTCAACCATACGGTGCATTCGTTGCTCTTGATGAAAATACACAAGGTTTAGTTCATATTTCAGAAGTGACTCACGGTTATGTTAAAGATGTAAATGATCATCTTAAAATTGGCGATGAAGTAAATGTGAAAGTACTTTCAGTTGATGAAAAATCAGGTAAAATTAGCCTTTCAATCCGTGCTACAGAAGAAGCTCCTGCTGCTACTGAGCGTCCAAAACAACAAGCTCCAAAGAAACGCCAAGCTGCTGTTGTTTCAACTGCTGCACCTGAAGAAGGATTTAACACTCTTAAAGATAAATTACAAGAGTGGATTAAAGCTTCTGACCGTCAAGATTTAATCAAAAAATAATGTTTGAGGATTCACCGTTTCCTTTTTGGGAAATGGTGATTTTTTTTAGGCATATTGCTTTCTTTTTTTGTATCATATGTTATCTTTAAAGTATAAGATATAAACTCTCGGTGATTGATTGACCGAGAAAAATGTAAACGCTTTATTAAGATTAGTTATGAATATTTAAACTAATTAAAATTTTCATAGCTTTATTGATAATTTACGTTATAATAGTTGCATAGCAAGTATTCACCATAACATAGTTATTCGATTTGCCCCACCATTATTTATAACAACTGAAGATTTGGATTGGGCAATTTGATAAAATAAAAAGTTATTAAAGTGACAAAGGAGAAGAGTTAAACAATGGGAGCAACTGGGGTAAACAGTCAAAAGGTTGATAAGGAACAAGAATCTTTGAATCTATTATCATCAACGCAAGTCGTAATTCATGAGGCACTTAATAAGTTAGGTTTCTCGGATGAAATGTATGAGCTGTTAAAAGAGCCTTTACGTATGTTAACAGTTCGTATGCCGGTTAAGATGGATGATGGTAGTGTAAAAATATTTACAGGATATCGTGCTCAACATAATGATGCTGTTGGTCCAACTAAAGGTGGAATTCGTTTCCATCCAGAAGTAAATGAACATGAAGTTAAAGCTCTTGCGATGTGGATGAGTTTAAAATGTGGTATCGTAGACCTTCCTTATGGTGGTGGTAAAGGTGGTATTATTTGTGACCCACGTACAATGTCAATGGGAGAATTAGAGAGATTAAGTCGTGCTTACGTTCGTGCTATTAGCCAAATTGTAGGACCGACGAAAGATATTCCAGCTCCAGACGTTTACACAAACTCACAAATCATGGCTTGGATGGTGGATGAGTACAGTATGCTACGTGAGTATGATTCACCTGGATTCATTACTGGTAAACCGGTAGTATTAGGTGGTTCACAAGGTCGTGAGAAAGCAACTGCTCAAGGTGTTACGATTTGTATTAGGGAAGCAGCAAAGAAAAAAGGTTTCAATGTAGAAGGAGCAAGCGTTATCGTCCAAGGTTTTGGTAATGCAGGAAGCTTCTTAGCTAAGTTTATGCATGATGCAGGAGCTAAAGTTATTGGTATTTCTGATGCTTACGGTGCATTATACGATCCAAAAGGTTTAGATATCGATTATTTATTAGATCGTCGCGATAGTTTTGGTACAGTTACTACATTATTTGATAATACAATCTCAAACAAAGAATTATTAGAAAAAGAATGTGATATTCTTGTTCCAGCTGCAATTACAAACCAAATTACGATTGACAATGCACATAATATTAAAGCATCAATTGTAGTTGAGGCAGCTAATGGTCCAACAACGTTGGAAGCTACAAAGATTCTAACAGAAAGAGGAATTCTACTAGTTCCTGACGTGTTAGCTAGCTCAGGTGGCG
The DNA here is from genome assembly GCF_036963345.1 of Bacillus sp. JJ722. Lineage (NCBI taxonomy): Bacteria > Bacillati > Bacillota > Bacilli > Caryophanales > Bacillaceae > Bacillus > Bacillus sp. JJ722. The sequence continues at coordinate 2,442 of NZ_JBALMO010000202.1, read as the reverse complement.
TAACGGTTTCTTACTTTGAGTGGGTACAAAATAATCAAGGTTACTATTGGTCAGAAGAAGAAGTTAACGAGAAATTAGAAAAAGTTCTTGTTCAAGCTTTTGAAAATGTATATCAAATTTCTCAAACAAGAAATGTTAATATGCGTTTAGCTGCTTATATGGCTGGTGCTCGTAAAATGGCAGAAGCGGTTAAGTTCCGCGGTTGGGTATAATAATTATCTTTTTAATATAAGTAAAAGAAAAAGCATCCTTAAACGACAAGTTAAGGATGCTTTTTGTTATTCGATTTAACGAACAGTTCTAGATTCAGGAGAACGTACAGTTTCTTCATTTGGTTTAAATAATAATCCAAGATTTATAAGGCCTGCAATTCCCACTAATCCATATATAATTCGTGATATGAAGCTTCCTTGTCCACCAAAAATGGATGCAACAAGATCGAATTGAAAGAATCCGATAAGTCCCCAATTAATAGCACCAATAATAGTTAATATAAGAGCTATTCTTTGAATTGTGCTCATGTTACTTCCTCCTTGTGCAATATTCTTACCTGTATAAAAGGATTTAACAAAAGGCATGTATGAATCCTTGCCCTAGAAATGTAAATTTTTCATCGGGTATTAATAGAATGGTTTAAAACAATAAAATTATACGTATTCTACTTATTTTTTCTTAGGTAGAATATGAGTTATTGGTTAAACTATAAGTGAATATATTATGAAATTAGAGTCTCTTGGTAACATTTTTAGTAAATGAAATCTTGATTAAATACTCACCTTTAGATAAAGTGTTAGATGAATATTAAAAATGGAGGAACACTCATGACACACATACGTTTTGATTACTCTACAGCATTGTCATTTTTTGGAGAACATGAAATTACATACTTACAAGATGCAGTGAAAGCAGCGCACAATAAGCTCCACGATGGAACAGGTGCAGGTAATGACTTCTTAGGATGGATTGATCTTCCTACTTCATATGATAAAGATGAATTTAAACGCATTCAAAAAGCTGCCGCGAAAATTCAAAATGATTCTGATATTTTACTTGTAGTTGGAATTGGTGGTTCATACTTAGGGGCTCGTGCAGCTATTGAAATGCTTCAACATAGTTTCTATAATGCAATTTCAAAAGAACAACGTAAAACTCCTCAAATTGTATTTGTTGGTAATAACATTAGCAGTACATATATGAAAGATTTAATGGATCTTCTTCAAGATAAAGATTTTTCTATTAATGTTATTTCTAAATCAGGTACAACAACTGAACCTGCTATCGCTTTCCGTATTTTCCGAAAATTATTGATAGAGAAATACGGCATAGAAGAAGCTCGCTCTCGTATCTTTGCTACAACAGATAAAGCTCGTGGGGCATTAAAATCTGTTGCAGATGAAGAAGGATACGAATCATTTGTTATTGCGGATGATATTGGTGGCCGCTATTCAGTTTTAACTGCAGTTGGCTTACTACCGATTGCAGTAAGTGGTGCAAACATTGAGGATATGATGAATGGGGCACAAGCGGCTCAACAAGAATATAGTAATCCTGAATTAGCAGAAAATGCGGCATACCAATATGCGGCAGTTCGAAACGTTTTATACAACAAAGGTAAAACAATTGAAATGCTTATTAACTATGAGCCAGGTTTACAATATTTCAATGAGTGGTGGAAGCAGCTGTTTGGTGAAAGTGAAGGGAAAGATCAAAAAGGTATATTCCCATCATCTGCAAACTTCTCAACAGATTTACACTCTTTAGGACAATATGTTCAAGAAGGTCGTCGTGACTTGTTCGAAACAGTTGTTAAAGTGAAAGAGGCTCGCCATGAATTGACAATTGAAGCGGAAGAAAATGATGGCGATGGTTTAAACTATCTTGCTGGTAAAACTGTTGATTTCGTAAACACAAAAGCATTTGAAGGGACATTACTTGCGCACACAGACGGTGGCGTTCCAAATCTAGTTGTTGAAATTCCGGCAATGGATGCTTATACATTTGGATATCTTGTATACTTCTTCGAAAAAGCATGTGCAATCAGTGGGTACCTATTAGGTGTAAATCCATTCGATCAACCAGGTGTAGAAGCTTATAAGGTAAATATGTTCGCTCTTCTTGGAAAACCAGGTTTTGAAGAGAAGAAAGCTGAGCTTGAAAAACGTCTAAAATAAGTAATAAATGATAGACCGCGTAGATATTCTGCGTGGTCTTTTTGCTAGTATAACTTCTTCTTTTTACAAGTACTTAGATTTAGGACAAGACCTATTTTGTAAAAGATTAGGTTTTTGTACAGGCGTAACAGTCTTACATGCATTATATATTAAGTATATTAAATCTAAGTAAAGGAGAAGATGGTATGCCTTTTAAAAATTGTCAATGTAATTTTAATCCTTGTCGTTGCCATAAAAAGAAAGGTAAAAAACGTCATAAGAAAGAAGTTTG
>NZ_JBALMO010000201.1:0-6650 GCF_036963345.1 Bacillus sp. JJ722 | reverse complement strand
TATCTCAGTCGGAGGGCTCCAGTCTATACGGAGCTAAGCAGGGCGCTTCCGCTTTTCTTTATTAATATGTTTTTCGTAATGATTGCGTTTGTTGTAAGAAATAGCCGATGCGTTCAACGATTGGTTCAATTGATTGCTCATCATTTATTAAATCATAATCATTTATGTTTAGACGTAGAACGGGACAAGAATTAAATTGGTTAATCCAATTTTCGTATCTAGTATGCATCTCTTCCCAGTATTCGATTGGCGTTTGTTGTTCCATTGGACGTCCGCGCTCTTTGATTCTACCAAGAATATCATCCAATGAACCTTCTAAGTATATAAGCAAGTCAGGATGAGGGAAATATGGTGTCATGACCATTGCTTCAAATAAGCTTGTATAGTTTTCATAATCTACTTTCGTCATTGTACCTTTTTCAAAGTGCATTTTAGCGAAAATCCCTGTATCTTCATAAATAGAACGATCTTGAATGAAGCCGCCACCGTATTCAAAAATACGCTTTTGTTCTTTAAATCGTTCTGCTAGAAAGTAAATTTGTAAATGAAAACTCCAACGTGAGAAGTCTCCATAAAATTTATCTAAATAAGGATTTAAATCTACCTTTTCAAAGGAAGTCCGGAAATTTAAAGCACTTGCTAACGAATTTGTAAAAGTTGATTTTCCAACCCCTACAGTTCCAGCGATTGTGATTACTGCATTTTTTGGTATGTTGTATTTCTCTCTAAGGTTCATCATTGTTGTACTCCTTTGTGAAGCTGTTCCTCAATTTTTTTGATAATTACTTGAAGATCATTTTTATTCTTAACGAAATCCATTTCATCTCCGTTAAATTGTAGCACAGTAACTTCCGGATGTTTTTCAATGAATTGTTCCATGAAGTTTTGATAGTCTATCGTCAATTGTTCTAGATAGAGAGGGCTGATATTCTTTTCGATTTCCCTTCCTCTTTTTTGAATTCTTGCTAATAGAGTATCTAGACTGGCATTTAAGTAAATGACCATATTAGGAGCAGGCATGTCTTCTGTAAGGATATTAAAAATATTGAGGTATTTATCATATTGTGTATTTTTTAGGCTTCGCTGAGCAAAGATTAAATTTTTAAATATATGATAATCAGCAACGACTGGCAATTGGCTAGATAAGAATTTAGTTTCAATATCTTCTAATTGCTTGTATCGATTGCAAAGAAAAAACATTTCTGTTTGAAAGCTCCATTCATCAATGTTTTCGTAAAATTTCCCGAGAAATGGGTTTTCATCTACGATTTCTCGCAGAATTTTAAATTGAAAATGTTCAGAGATGGCTTTCGATAACGTGGTTTTTCCTACCCCAATCGGCCCTTCTACTGTAATAAAAGGTGTGTGATTCATTATTTATTCGGCCTCCTGGTTCATTGAGGGTTTTATGGTTCTTGTTATTTTAACACACACTTTTTATCAGGAAGTTAATTTAGATAAGAAAAAAAGTTACAAATTTTAGTAGGGACGATTTAGATGAATATCGCGGCTATTACTGATGTCGGCTTTTAATACATTCTTCATCATCGTTAAGGCATATTCATTATCATGAATATCCACGGAAGTAATACAATCCTGTGGGCAATAGAGAGTGAATTCACGCATATAAGCATCGTTGGCTGTGAAGAGCACACATATATTTCCGGCGATTCCAGTAAGAATTAGCTCCTTTACGTGTAAATGAGCAAGTAATGTATTCAGGGACGTTCCGAAAAATGCTGAATGTTTTGGCTTAATTAGAAAAAAGTCTTCGTTCGTAGGTGCAATTTTGTCGATGAGAGCGCTATTATCATTAGTACGACATACTTCGATTATCTTTTGGAAATCAGCTTGCCATAGATTATAATGATCATTAATGTATATAATGGGAATATTAGCTGCTTTGGCTGTTTGTTTTAATTGTAAAAGTGGATTTAATATCTCAAGGGTATGGTTCAGTAGTTGATCACCATGCTCGAAGTTAAAGTGATTAATCATATCAATAATGAGTAGCGCTTTTGTAGAAGGTTTAAGATTGCTCATATGTATTTCCCCTTTGCAAAGTATAATAATTATGATATTAGTGTGTTATGATTTATAGGATTTAGTCATTTAAATGTAAGGAGCTTTCTTGATGAGTACAGAAGATATCAAGTTTATGAGAGTGGCTTTAGAGGAAGCGGAAAAAGCAAGCCAATTAGGTGAAGTTCCAATTGGTGCAGTACTTGTGTTAGATGGAGAAATAATTGCTAGAGCTCATAATTTACGAGAAAGTCAACAAAGTGCTACTGCTCATGCTGAATTAATGGTAATAGAAGAAGCGTGTAAGAAGCTTGGTACTTGGCGCCTAGAAGATACAGTTCTTTATGTAACATTAGAGCCTTGTCCAATGTGTTCAGGTGCTATTATCCTTTCTCGTGTGAAACGAGTCGTATACGGTGCGTCAGATCCTAAAGCAGGATGCGCAGGTACCTTCATGAATTTATTAACTGATGAGCGTTTTAATCATCAAAGTGAAGTATCAGCTGGTATACTTGAAGAGGAGTGCGGTGCGATTTTAACGACTTTTTTCAAGGAATTGCGTAAACGAAAGAAAGCAATTAAAATGAAAAATAAACAATTGGATAAAGATGCAGCAATTAACACTTAGTAAGATGTTGCTTTTTTTATCAAACATAAGTATACTTGAACATGTGTCAATGATGACGCAACTTAATATTGGTATCAATTTTGCCGTACTAGGTGGGGAGGTAGCGGTGCCCTGTACTCGCAATCCGCTCTAGCGAGACTGAACTCCTTCTAGAGGTTAGTATGCTGTAGGGTCTGCCTTTTGCAAGTGGTGTTGACGCTTGGGTCCTGCGCAATGGAAATCCATGAACTATGTCAGGTCCGGAAGGAAGCAGCATTAAGTGGAAGCTTCCATGTGCCGCAGGGTTGCCTGAGCCGAGCTAACTACAAAAGTAACGCTTATGGCAGCTAATCGACGGAAGGTGTACGGCAGTAATTTATTATATAAACACAAGAGGATGAGGTGTTCGACAAGAGCATTCATCCTCTTTTTGTATGATATCTACATTATTATGTCTGTTGCATGTTTGCTTTACTTGGTAATATGCAGTTAAACAGATGTTTCTATTTTAAAATTAATGTTTTTTCGTTGACTTTTTGAAATGACGAAATTAATTCATGTATAATGATAATGATTATGTAAAAGGAGGGCCTACCGTGGGATATCAAGCGCTGTATAGAGTTTGGAGACCACAGCAATTCTCTGACGTGATCGGACAAAAATATGTTACGAAGACGATGCAAAATGCTCTCGAACAAGAAAAGATTTCCCACGCTTATTTATTCTCAGGACCACGTGGTACTGGAAAAACAAGTGTTGCGAAAATACTTGCTAAAGCAGTGAATTGTGAAAAATCACCTACGAGAGAGCCGTGTAATGAATGTCCATCCTGTTTGGGGATTACTGATGGCTCCATTTCAGATGTAATTGAAATCGATGCTGCTTCGAACAACGGAGTAGATGAAATTCGTGATATACGAGATAAAGTTAAATATGCACCAAACTCAGTAAAATACAAAGTGTATATCATAGATGAAGTACATATGCTTTCAACGGGGGCTTTTAATGCCTTACTTAAAACATTGGAAGAACCACCAAAGCATGTTATTTTCATACTTGCCACCACTGAGCCGCATAAAATTCCACTAACGATTATTTCTCGATGTCAAAGGTTTGATTTTAAACGAATTGGCCCTGAGGATATTGTTGAACGTATGCAAACTATCATTGGAAATACGGGTAATCCATGCGATGAACAAGCGCTATATATAATCGCTAGGGCTGCTGAAGGTGGAATGAGGGATGCGCTTAGTTTGTTAGATCAAGCTATTTCTTTCAGTACTAATGAGAAGGTAACAGTAGAAGATGCGTTAACAGTAACAGGCTCTGTATCTCAGATTTTTATTAATGATATAGTGCATGCTATTCATCACAAAGATGTTTCGAAAGCACTTCGTTTGTTAAAAGATCTTCTTTCATTAGGGAAAGACCCTATCCGCTTAATTGAGGATTTAATATTATATTTTAGAGACATGCTTCTTTATCAAGTATCGTCTCAAATGGCCGACTCATTTGAGCGAGTTGTTGTTGATGATCAGTTTAAAGAGTTAGCTGAACAAATGCATGAACAATCTATTTATCAAATGATAGATGGTTTAAATAAAGCACAACAAGAGATGAAGTGGACAAATCACCCACGAATTCAACTAGAAGTTATGCTAGTAAAATTGTGTCATAATAAGGCAGAAATAACACACGGTAATCAAGATTTTGAACAGCTGAATATGAAGATTAGTCAATTGGAATCTGAATTAAGGTTGTTAAAGACAGAAGGAGTAGCGGTTAAAGCAGAAACACCTCAAACTCCTTCACCATCCAAATCAGTGAAAAAGAAGACTTATAAAGCGCCAGTTGGAAAGATTAATAATGTATTAAAACATGCAACAAAGACAGATTTGCAGGTTTTAAAAAACCATTGGAGCGACTTGTTATCGACACTTGGTAATCAGAATATGAAATCTGTTTCTGCATTATTGAGCGGATCTGAACCTGTAGCTGCATCTAATACTGCGTTTGTGGTAAAATTCAAATACGATATTCATTGTGAAAAGGTTATGTATAGCAATCAATATCTTGAGAAAATATCATCTGTATTAATGCAATTGATAGGGAAGCCATTAACCATGGAAGGTATTCCAGAATCGCAATGGCAGCAAGTTCGTGAAGATTTTCTAGTAATGCAAGATTCTACAGAAGAAGATAATAATGAACCAAAAGAAGAAGATCCTATTATTTCTGAAGCAAGAAAGCTTGTTGGCGATGAGTTATTAGAAATTAAAGATTAAATTGGAGGTTATTATATTATGCGTGGTATGGGTAATATGCAAGGTATGATGAAACAAATGCAAAAAATGCAAAAGCAAATGGCGAAAGCTCAAGAAGAGTTAGGCGAAAAGAGAATTGAAGGTACTGCAGGTGGCGGTATGGTAACTGTTGCTGTTTCAGGACATAAAGAAATTCTAGAAGTTAAAATTAAACCTGAAGTGGTTGATCCAGATGATATCGAAATGTTAGAAGATTTAGTATTAGCTGCAACAAACGATGCTTTGAAGAAAGCAGAAGAGCTAACAGCTTCTACTATGGGTCAATTTACTAAAGGAATAAATCTTCCAGGAATGTTCTAGGAGGTAATAATATGCATTATCCTGAACCTATTTCTAAATTAATAGATAGTTTTATGAAATTGCCGGGTATTGGTCCAAAGACTGCCGCCCGGCTCGCTTTTTTTGTGCTTGGCATGAAAGAAGATACTGTTTTAGATTTTGCTAAAGCTTTAGTTAATGCAAAGCGTAATTTATCCTATTGTTCGGTTTGTGGGCATATAACAGATCAGGATCCATGTTATATTTGTGAAGATAAACGAAGAGATCGCGACGTAGTTTGTGTTGTACAAGAACCAAAAGATGTTATTGCCATGGAGAAGATGCGTGAATTCAACGGGCTTTATCATGTGCTGCACGGTAGTATTTCACCAATGGATGGTATTGGACCTGAAGACATTAATATTCCTGATTTGATTAAACGATTACAGGATGCGACGGTACAAGAGGTCATTTTAGCCACTAATCCGAATATCGAGGGTGAGGCAACAGCGATGTATATATCTAGATTGCTTAAGCCTTCAGGTATTAAAGTAACAAGAATTGCTCATGGTTTACCTGTTGGAGGAGACTTAGAGTATGCGGATGAAGTGACATTATCTAAAGCTCTGGAAGGAAGAAGAGAGTTATAACAGTTGAGAGGGTAATGTTCTATGTTATTTCGACGTAAAGGTAAGCTTCGTAAAGAATATGATGAGAAGTTACTAGAACAATTAGAAAATCTTAAGCAAAACTGGATTCATCAAAAAGAGCTATTAAAGATATGTTTAGATCCGACTGATGATGTTATTATGGAAACGAAAATGGCTGAGATTAAATACTTCACATTATTTAAAGAAGCAAAAATAAGAAATGTATCAAAAAAATATTAAACAAATTCCCCTTACGTTACAGGTTCTGAAATAATGACCTGTAGCATAGCTTGTACTAGTGAGCTATTAATGAGGGGAGTTTTTTTATGGATTCAGTTATAATTATCTCTATTATTGTGGGATTGATTTTACTTTTATTATTGTTGGGAGCATCGTTCAAACCATTACGTATTATTGGTAATATAGCTGTGAAAATTGTAATTGGCGCGATGTTATTGTTTTTCTTAAATGCTTTCGGTAGCAGTATCGGTTTACATGTTCCAATTAACATTGCAACAGCAGGAGTAGCAGGGCTGTTAGGGATTCCAGGCGTATTTACTTTAGCGGCATTACAGTATTGGATTGTATAAGTAAACTTGTTAATAGGGAGGTTGATAATTAGTTTTAAAAAGTTTATAAAAAAGTATTGACGTCATGGTTGAATGGATGTTATATTATTGAAGTCGCTTCGGGGCGATGAAATAAATGATAAAAAAACACTTGATTTGAAACAAACTTCATGATATATTATAAAGGTTGTTTCAAACAACGAATCGTTCATTGAAAACT